>JAATEV010000037.1 GCA_015655585.1 Terriglobales bacterium
CGGCTGGTACTCCACCAACATCCTCGGCAACCGCGACGGCGAAGTCCTCGACGATCCCGATTCCTTCAAGACCAAAGAGGTCTCGAAGCTCGGCGTTCTCGAGCACATCTTCCAGCCCGAGCTGCACCCCGACCTCTACAAGGATCTCTACCACAAGGTCCGCATTAACTATTACCCGCCCCGTGGTGATAACAAAGAGGGTTGGGACAACATCGATATCTTCGGTTGGCTCGGTTACCCGATGCAGGTCAAGGTGGACTTCCTCTGCCGCGACTCCATCCTCGCCGCGCCTCTCGCCCTCGATCTCGTCCTCTTCATGGACCTCGCGGCCCGCACGCCTTCACTCAGCGGCCTCGGCATCCAGGAGTGGCTCAGCTTCTACTTCAAGGATCCCGATTCGGCCCCCGGCGTCTACCCGGAGCACGATCTCTTCATCCAGAACATGAAGCTCAAGAACACGCTCCGCCACATCATGGGCGAGGACCTTATCACCCACCTCGGCCTCGACTACTACGGCGACTAACCCGATCCAATAGCAACAAGACACCGACGGCTGCGAGAACTCCTCGCAGCCGCCGGTCATTTTACGCCATTTTTTGTCATTCCCGAAGGGAATCTGCGTTTGCAGTTGCAGTTGCTGTTGCTTGTTCTTGCCGTTGCCTTTCCTTCCCCAGCCCAACATTCGTCATTTCGACCGAAGCAGCGCAGCTTTATCGCGCTGCGAAGCGGAGAAATCCGCTTCTCTACCCAAACCTCTGCCTAGCCCATAAGCCCTTGCTGTTGTTCTAGTGACTTGTATGATCCGTGTATGCCACAAACTTACCAAGTCCGGTCAGCAGTCCCCGACGACGCAGACCTGATCTCCAGGCATCGTGCACTGATGTACTTGGATATGGGAGAGGTCAACCTCGAAGAGAGCGAAAAACTTCGGGACGTCTCTCGTCCATATTTGCGTAATTTACTGGAATCCGGAAAGTATCTGGGATGGTTGGTGGAAGATGTCAATGATGGCATTGTTGCCGGTGCAGGGGTAAATTTACGCGAGTTGCCCCATATCCCGGATGCTACAGAGCTGGACGTTTAGCTAGTATCGGTAACGTCTACACTGTCCCCGCTCATCGGAGACGAGGTATCGCTCGTATGCTCATGGAACTCATGCTGCAATGGTGCGAGGAACATGCCATCGATCAGATCACTTTGTCGGCTTCCGAACAAGGCAGACATCTATATCAATTGTTAGGTTTTGTTTCCACTGAAGAGATGCGGTTGCAGGCGTTCGGAAAAGACCGAATTAGATAAGTCACCCTCCTCAGTTTTCAAAGCAACACCCGAGTCCCATCCTTCAACCCAACCCCGCTCATCCCTCGCAGCCGCGCATTCTCCAGATACCAAAAAATCTTCTCCGCTCCCATCTCCGCAGAAAGCCCATCCGCACAGATATTCGAGACGCAGTTCCGATCCGCATCCGTCCTATCCGCCCCCGGCCCCCACGTAATATAAGCCCCCAGACTAGCCGGAGAAGACAACCCCGGCCTCTCCCCAATCAGCACCAGACTCAATCGAGCCCGCAGCAAAGCCCCAACTTCATCCCCCACCGCCACCCGCCCCTGACTCACCACCGCCACCGGCCCAATCACCCACCCCTCAAGCCGAGGCAAAAGAGATTGCAGCAAAGGAACAACACTCCGCTCCACCGCCACCGCCGAGAGCCCATCCGCAATCACTACCGCAACATCGCACCCATCCCCATGCAACAAAGCCGCCGACTCAGGATGCAGCCTCCTCCCCAAATCCGGCCGCTGCAGATAAACCGCCCTATCTGCCGCCAGCGTCCGCAACACCAAAACCTCCGGCGAACCCGGCAACTCCTCCCGCAAACTCTGCGCAAACAACTCAGCATCCAGCAACGCATGAACCGCATCCCGCGCCCGGGCATGAGCAAGCTGAAAGTCCAAAACCTCGCCCGTAGCCAAACTACGCCCAGCACAAGCCAAATCCACCCGAGCCGGAGTGTACCGCCGCAGATGGAGCCCCGAACCCCCACGAGTCAACTCCATCACAGGCCCTCCCCCGCAAGCTGAGACACAACAGGCAGAGTCAGCCGCCGAGGAGCATCGCTCCGCAGCCACTCCTCGAACTCCGGAGCCGCACGCAGCCCCAGCACCTCCCTCAGATACAGAGCATCATGGAACGAAGTGCTCTGATACTGCAACATCACATCATCCGCCCCCGGAACACCCATGATGTAGTTCACCCCCGCCGCCCCCAGCAGCGTAAGCAGAGCATCCATATCGTCCTGATCCGCCTCGGCATGGTTCGTATAGCAAACATCGCAACCCATGGGCAGCCCCAGCAGCTTGCCGCAGAAATGGTCCTCCAGCCCCGCCCGTAGAATCTGCTTGCCGTCATACAGATACTCCGGGCCAATAAATCCAACCACCGTATTCACCAGCATCGGGGCAAACCGCCGTGCCACCCCATAAGCCCGGGCCTCGCAGGTCTGCTGGTCCACCCCATGGTGAGCGTTCGCTGAAAGCGCGCTGCCTTGCCCGGTCTCAAAGTACATCACATTCTCGCCCACCGTCCCCCGCCGAAGCGAAAGCGCAGCAGAGTAAGCCTCCTCCAACATCCCAATCCCCACGCCAAACGAGGCATTTGCCAACTCCGTCCCCGCAATCGACTGGAACACCAGATCCACCGGAGCCCCCATCTCCAGAGCCGCAATCTGCGTCGTCACATGCGCCAGCACGCAACTCTGCGTAGGAATCGAGTACCGCTCCCGCACCCCATCGATCAGCCGCAGCAGCTCACCGGTACGAGCAACGCTGTCCCCCGCCGGGTTGATCCCGATCACCGCATCGCCCGACCCCAGCAACAGCCCGTCGATCATCGCCGCCGCAATCCCCATCGGATCATCCGTAGGATGATTCGGCTGCAACCGCGTCGAGAGCCGTCCCGCCAGCCCCACTGTAGTCCGAAACCGGGTCACCACCCGAATCTTCCGCGCCACGGCCACCAAATCCTGCACCCGCATCAGCTTCGAGACCGCCGCCGCCATCTCCGGCGTCACCCCCGCCGCCAGCCCTGTCAGAACGTCTCCTGTGGCCTCTTCTGACAGCAGAAAATCCCGAAACCCACCCACCGTAAAACCTGCAATCGGAGCAAACGCCGCCGCATCATGCGAGTCCACAATCAGCCGAGTCACCTCATCGGCCTCATAGGGAATCACCGCTTCATTCAAAAACACCCGCAGCGGCAAATCCGCCAAAGCCATCTGCGCCGCCACCCGCTCCACCGCGCTGCCAGCCGCCACACCGGCCAACTCATCGCCCGCCCGCGCCGGAGTAGCCTTCGCCAGCAAGTCCTTCAAATCGCGAAAGCCATAGCTGACACTGTCGATCGTATGCCGCAGAAGCAAACCCTACCTCGCAGACGAGTGAACTCTCCCGCAGTCTATCAACAAGCAGGCGGAAGCTACTCCGCAACCTCCATCAACTTAGCCCACAGAGCCTTCACGCCCGCGTCCGTCTTAGCCGAGATCGGCAGAATCTCATCCACCTCGTGCGCCTTCTTCAGCGCCGCCAGCGACTTCGCCAGCACATTGTTCGACATCCGGTCCGCCTTCGTCCCCACCACCAGAAACGGCCGCTGCATCTGCTTCAGATAAGTAATCAACTGGGTATCGTTGGCCTGCGGCGGAATGTTCGTATCCACCAGGCAAATGCACAGTGCCAGCGTGTCCCGCTCCTCCAGGTACGGCTCAATGAACATCGGCCACTCCGCCGAGATCGACTTCGAGATCTTCGCGTATCCATACCCCGGCAGATCGGCAAAGATCATCACCGGCCGTATCTTCATCTTCTCCCCCGCGCCCTCATGCAGCGCAAAGAAGTTGATCGCCCGCGTCCGTCCCGGCGTAGAAGAGACCTTAGCCTCCCGCGACCCCAGCAGCGCATTAATCAACGAAGACTTGCCAACATTCGATCGCCCAAGAAACGCAATCTCCGGCGCATTAAACGTCTTCGCCTCAGAAGGGAAGTGCGAGGGGTTCATAGCCGACAGCAAAAACACAGGATTCAACCGCATTCATCCAGTCTACCGCCAACGCCGAAGAACTCCCCATCCCTGCCTTTGGGATTAGGCAGTGTCCGACGAATCCAGCTTTTGCTTGTAGGTCCCCCAAGACTTTAGCCTTGGGCCTCTCTCGACAGTCGAAAAAGGGGCTTCAGCCCCGCCAAAGAGTTAGCTCGTTTACTACTTTTTGTTTCTTCGTTCGCCCGCGGCGAATGAAGAAACAAAAAAGCGCCTGCCCCGCAAAGGAACAGGCGCTCACCATCAGGCGACCCGACTACCGGTCGCGGAGCAGCTTTCCATCCGGCGAGATCGTCACCGTAACCGGCGCCGTCAACTGGAACGTGATCGTCGACTCCGACGGAATCACCACGTCCTTGTTGCCAGTGAACGCGCCAGCCGCCGTACCGCCGCCCGCGCCCAGCAACCCGCCGAGCAGCGCGCCCTTGCCGCCGCCCGCCAGTCCGCCGATCAGCGCACCCGCGCCGCCGCCGCCGCCGATAAAGCCCGCAGTCCGCTTGCCCTTACCCGACTGGGCCTTCTCATACGAGCTTGTGCTCACCGGAATACCCGAGATCGAGTTCACCGTAATCGCCAGCGCGCCCGCGCCCTTGAACCGGCCCTGACCCTTCGAGGCCGTCACCGTGCCCATCACGCGCGTCCCACGCGGAAACAGAATCCCGCTTCCGTCCGAAGCCCGCACCGGAGCCGCCAGCTCACCCGTAAACCGGTCGCCGACGCTGTTCTGGCTCGCGCTCAACTGTTGCGTGGTCGAAACCGTTACAGAAGCGCCCGCCTGCGCGGTCAGCCTCTTCGGCGGCGGAGGTGGCGGAGGAGGCGGGGCAACCGGAGCCGGTGCCGGAGCCGCCGCAACCGGAACGGGAGCAGGCTTGGGAGCCGGAGTCCTCACCGCCGGAGCCTTGGCCACTGGTGCCGGAGCGGGAGCCGGGGCTGCCGCAACCGGAGCCGGAGCAGGCGCAGGTGCCGGCGTCGGCTCTGCCGGGGCCGGAGCCGGTGCGGGTTGAGCCGCCGTAGGGGTACTCTGGGCCGGAGCCGGTGCGGGAGCAGAACTCTTGCATCCGCTCAGGGAAAGTGCTCCTGAAAAGGCTAAGGCCATCGCTAAGGACGTGTACTTCAAGCGCATAATCGTCTCCCGTGCATCGCTATCAATTCACAGCATTGAAACTACTCGGATAGAGTAACGCGCCTCAAGCACCCTTGCCAAAGAACCTCTTCAACCAACGGAAACAGGGTGCCCCCTCTTCGCGACGGTTTTATCGTCGCTAAGGTGGGCATTCGCGCAGAGCGCGAACCGCTTTCCTTCCCCCGCCACCAACCCGTCATTCCAACCGAAGCCACTCACGGCCTTATAGCGAAAGGCGAAGTCGAAGGACCTGCCATTGCTGTTGTTCTTACTTTTGCTGTTGCCTGTTTTTTTGTTTGTCATTCCCGAAGGGAATCTGAGTTTGCTGTTGTCGTTGTTCGTTTTTATTCGTCATTCTGAGCGAAGCGAAGAACCCCCGCCCTTGCTTTTATTGTTGCCCTTGCTTTATGAGATAGGGCCACGCTTCAGCCTGGCCATTAAAACCCATCGCGAAGCGACAACCGCTCAGGTAAAGTAAAAGGCAACCTTCCGAACATGGGTAAGCCGAGCCACACCAGCCCAAGCCGCCTCTCTCCTGCGCTCCAACTCGTCTACCTGCTCCAAACCCTCCTTCTCCTGCTTCTCCCCGCCCACGCACAGGAAGCCACCACCCAGCCCCTTCTCCTCCCCTCCGCCATCGTCTACGACGCCTCCGGCAACCTCTACCTAGCCGAGACCGCCCACCACCTCATCCGCAAGCTCGACCCCACCGGAATCCTCACCACCATCGCCGGAACCGGCACCCAGGGCTTCTCCGGCGACAACGGCCCCGCCACCGCTGCCCAGCTAGACTCCCCTCAAGGCCTCGCCCTCGACTCCGTCGGCAACCTCTACATAGCCGACACCCACAACCACCGCATCCGCAAACTAAGCCTCTCCACCACAGCCCTGGCCTTCGACACCGCCAGCAATCTCTACTTAGCCGACACCGGCAACCACCGCATCCGCCGCATCGACGCCGCCACCGGCCTCATCACCACCGTAGCGGGCAACGGCACTCAGGGCTACACCGGCGACAACGGCCCCGCCACCTCCGCCTCCATCGACAGCCCGCAAGGCATCGCCTTCGATTCCGCCAACAACCTCTATCTGGCCGACACCCACAACCACCGCATCCGCCGCATCGACATCGCCACCGGCCTCATCACCACCATCGCCGGAACCGGCGTCCCCGGCCTCACCCCCAACAGCGCTCCCGGCCTCGCCACCTCCCTAAGCCTCCCCCACGGCCTGACCATCGACTCTTCCGGCAACCTCTATTTGGCCGACACCGGCAACCACCGCATCCGCCGCATCGACGCCGCCACCGGCCTCATCACCACCGTAGCGGGCATCGGCACCCAAGCCTACACCGGCGACAACGGCCCCGCCACTACCGCCGCTCTCGACAGCCCCCGCAACCCCACCCTCTCGCCCACCGCGCTCCTCACCCTCTCCGACACCCATAACCAGCGCGTCCGCCAGCTCACCCCCAACGCCACCATCCAGACCATCGTGGGAATCGCCCCCACCTTAGTCGCCGCGCCCCTCACCCTCGCGGCCCCCGCAACTCTCACCTACGGCACCGCCTCCATCACCGCCACCCTATCCGCCAACAGCCCCATCTCCGGCCAGATCAACTTCACCGCCAACTCCACCACGCTAGGCACCGCCCCCCTCACCAACAACACCGCCACGCTGGACCTCTCCACCCTCCCCGCCGGAACCTACAACATAGCCGCCACCTATCCCGGCGACCCCACCCACGCCTCCTCGCAGAGCGCCATCCTAACCCTAACCATCCAACCCGCACCCACAACCATCACCCTCATCAACCAAACCGCCACCGCACCCAACTCCCCCATCACCCTAGCCACCCACGTCTCAGCCATCATCTCCACCCAACCCTCCGGCACCGTAACCCTCTTAGACGGAGCCACCCCCGTCCTAACCACCCCTCTCTCCTCCACCGGAGACGCCGCCTTTACCCTGACCACCCTTACCCCCGGCACCCATACCCTAACCGTGCTCTACAACGGAGCCGCCAACTTCGCCACCAGCGTCTCCGCCGCCACAACCCTCACCATAGCCACCACCACGCCCACCATCGACTTCACCCTAAGCGCCACCGCCGCCACCACCCAGACCGTCACCGCCGGAGGCTCCGCCACCTACACCTTCGCCGTCCAGACCACCGGAAGCCTCGCAAGCCCCATCACCCTCGCTGCCACCGGCCTGCCCACCTTCGCCACGGCCTCGTTCAACCCTGCCTACCTGCCCCCCGGCTCCGCAACACTCTTCACTCTCACCATAGCCACCCAGCCCGCCACCACCGCCAAATCCACGCACCAACCACCGCAAACCATCTTCTGGGCCGTCCTCGTACTCCCTCTAACCACAATCCCCCTGATCCACCCCAGCACCCGCAGCCGCAGCACAAAGTCCACCCTGTTCTTGGCAGCAATCCTCTCGCTAACCCTGACCCTGAGCACCGGTTGCGGAGACCGCATAAGCCCCGCATCCCAGTCCACCGCCACCTCCACCACCCGCGCCTACACCATCACCGTCACCGGAACCGCCACCACCGCCTCCAGCAACACCATCCAGCACTCCACCACCGTCTCCCTGAACCTGATCACCGCCAACCAGCCACAATAAGCCGTGTGAGAAATCCCGAAGAGTCCTTGGTTTTTTGAAAAGCGGGGGCTTGTTTTGAAAGGGCAAAGCTTCAGCCCCACCGGAAGTTTTTCTCGTTGCTGTCGCCTCCCCCCTCAACCCGCCACAGATTGGGGGCCCCATCTTCGCGACAGTTTCATCGTCGCTAAGGTGGGCATTCGCGCAAAGCGCGAACCGCTTTCTCTTCACCCAGCCATCAAACCTATCAGGAAAGCCCTTATCTAAAACCCACGTCATTTCGACCGAAGCAGCTCACAGCCTCATCGTGAGCTGCGAAGCGGAGAAACCCGCTTCTCTACCCATACACAACCAAAGCCCATAAGCACTTGTCGTTATCGTTGCTCTTGCTTGTTTTTTGGTTTGTCATTCCCGAAGGGAATCTGCGTTTGCTGTTGCTTTTGTTCTTGCCGTTGCATTTGCTTTTGGGATTAGAGCCGGGCTTCAGCCCGGCGTCAAAACGCCTGTCGCGAAGCGACCACCGCTCTGCCGAAGGCCGGAGCAAGCCCGAAGGGCGAAGCGACCAATCTATCGCTTTTGTTTTTGCTATTACCTTTGCCTCCCTGATCCCAAACCTCAAGGAAGCCAAGATCTCACCCTATCCCGGCCCCAGCAAACGCAGCAGAAAGAACACCACGACGCCCCCAAAGAACACCAGAGCCATCCGTATCCCCGGCTCACGATTCACCTCCGGCACCAAATCCGTAGCCGCCACATAAATCGTCACCCCTGCCGACAGCGGAAGCCCCATCCCCACCCATGCCGGGTGCATATTAATCACCATCACGCCCACCAGCGTAGTGGCTCCCAGCATCAATGCCGAGTTCAACGCCGCAGCGGCCCCGCGTCCACTCGCCAGCATCACGCTGGCCATCGTGAACCCCTCCGGAATCTTATGCAGAAACACCGCAAAGAACAGGATCCATCCCAGCCAGTGCGACAGCACAAACCCCGACCCGATCGCCACTCCATCAAAAAACGTATGCGTAGCCAGCCCCAGCAGCACCGAGTAGCTCGTCTTCGCCGAAAGAAACTCGTGGTGATGCGTCTCCTCGCCAAAATGAAAGTGCGGCACCAGAGTATGCTCCAGCAGATGCACCCCGCAGTACCCCATCAGCACCAGCATCGGGGCCCATCGCGGATTCAGATGCAGCCCCTCCGGCACCATCTCCAGCACCGCGGCGCCCAGCATAAAACCAGCTCCCAGCGCCACAAAATACCGTAGTGCCCGAGCCGAAGGCGACCGCCGCACCAGTAAAAATCCACCCAGAATGTCCGCCAGTCCAGCTACCAGCCCCAGCGTAAGGCTCAACCAAAGTGCCGACATAGCTAGCACTTACGGCGAGCCGCCCACGCATCGCCGCCCTCCGGCCAACGCCCGCCCGCGCAGCGAATCCAATTTTCCCTGCATCCGACCGCACACACTTGCGAGTCGAATCTCATCACGATATTCATGCCCTCGTAATTTTACCCGTCTCCGGCCACTGCGACTCACGAGAAAGCACCAGAACCACCCCAATTCCACACAGCAGCACAAATCCCTCCAGCCGCTCAGAGAGTACATGCAGCCGCTCAAACTCCATCCGCCCCGGATTATCCAGCGAAGCCGTCTCCACCACTCCGCCCGCCGTCGCCCGCGCCGCATCCATCTCCGGCAGTAGCCGGAACTGCGAGTAAGCCGTCACCGCCAGCATCACTGCCGTCAGGGCAAACTGAATCGCGAACCCTACCCTCGCCGGCACCTCCGCCCGCAGCCACAGCCACGCATTTGCCAGGCAGAACACCACGCCGCCCACCAGCCCAATCCAATGCAGATGCCGCAAGGTTCCGCCGACCACAATCCCCGCCTCATGCGCGTTCGGCAGCTTTGTAAATGCCACCGGAGCCACCACGAATGCGAAAAAGATCAGTCCGCCCACCCAAACCACCATCGCCAGCAGCCGCAACGCCCGCAGAAAAGTCTGCATTCTAAACAAAGTCCCTTCCGATCAGCCGCCGAATCCTCTCCTTCATCGGCGGATGCGTAGAAAATAAATTTGCAATCCCTCCGCTCCCCAGCAGCGGAGCCACAATAAATAAATGCGCGTTCGAGGGCGAAGCCTGCATCGGAATTCGCTTCGAGTAGCTCTCCAGCTTCTGCAGCGCCCGCGCCAGCGCATACGGATTCCCCGTCACCGCCGCACCCGTAGCATCGGCCTCATACTCCCGCGAGCGCGAGATCGCCAGTTGAATCAGCGACGCCGCAATCGGAGCCAGGATCAGCATAAACAGCCCGCCCGCGCCATTGCCGCGCTCCCTGTCGCGCCCGCCGCCACCATACCCGCCAAACATCGAGGCCCAGTAGCCCATCCGAGCCACCATCGTAATCGCCCCCGCCAGCGTAGCCGCAATCGAGCTCGTCAGAATATCGCGGTTTTTCACATGCCCCAGCTCATGCGCCAGAACACCCTCCAGCTCTTCATCGTCCAGCAGTTGCAGAATCCCATGCGTCACCGCTACCGACGCGTGTTGCGGATTCCGTCCCGTCGCAAACGCGTTCGGCGACTCCGTAGGCAGCACATAAATCTTCGGCATCGGCAGCCCCTGCTTCGCCGTCAACCGCTCCACCGCCGCATAAGCACGCGGCAACTGCTCCCGTGTCACCGGCTGCGCGTTGTACATCCGCAGCGCCAGCTTGTCCGAGAAGAAGTACGTGCCGAAGTTGAACACCACCGACAGCACGAACGCCATCACCATCCCGTTGCGCCCGCCAAACCGGTCCCCGACAAAGATCAGAAACAGCGTCAAAAGAACCAGCAGAAAAGTCGACTTCAAGGTATTCATTGCGCGCACTCCTTATACGGCCGGGCCTGCTACCTTATTAGACGAATCAGTCGCGGCATCCGTTCGCTCGCGGTTCAACGCCCGCCGGATCACAACCTCCAGAGCCGCCTTCTGCTCCGCATACTCGCTCTCGCTCAACCGCCCCGACATCCTGTCCGTCTCCAGCGCGAACAGCTCTTCCTTCATGGCCGCCAGCAGGGAACCGCCCGCCGCCACCGGAGCAAGCCCTCCCGAAGCCAAACCAGCACCCGCGCCAGTCGCCGGAGCTGCCGCCGACTTCCCCGGATTGCTCGTCAGCATAAAGCCCGCACCCGCAGCCATCACCAGCCCCAGCCCGCTCAGAATCCACCACTTGTACTTCGCCCACGGATCGTTATTCCCATTGGGGTCAATCGGATTCCCCAGTCCGCCACCCGGCCGAGTGTCGTTGGCCGCACTCTGCCCGCCACCTTGCTGTTGAGCAGCCGTCTGCCCGCCGCCCTGACCATCGCCCGCCGCCTGCGCGCCGTTGTCCCGAGGCAATTGCCCCGTGCCCGAGACCGTAAATCCCGCCGACTGCGCCGGTTCCACGCTCCGGGCCACATATGTCTGCGCGGAAGTATCCTCCGTCACCGGCTGATAGGCAATCCCTCCGCCAGCCTCGAACTTCATGCTCTTCGGCACCATCACCATCACTGCATCGGTCGGCATCACCAGCTTGCGGTCGAACTTGAAGCTTCCGCTATACGGCAGCGTGTAAGTAATCTGGAACCGCGTCTCCCCGCAGTGCTGATCGGTAGCCGCTTCGTCCTTGCTCGGGCAGGGCCGGATCGGAAAGATAAACGCAAAGTGGTTCGGATCGTTCAACGGCACCGGCGAGGCCTTCACCACCATGCCGCCCGCCGCCTGCGCCGCCGCGCCTTCCACGATCGCGCCCTGCGGCAGATAAAACTCAAACGGCCTGTCGCTGAACAGCGTCTTCGGCGGCGACGAAAGATTCTTCACCCAGAAGTTCCGTACCACGCGCAGATTCTTACCGCTCTCATCGGTCTGCACGCTCATCACGTCGGCCTCGCTCGTCACGCCCGCCAGCTTGGCCGCCGCATCGAACACGTCGATATCAATCGACTGCGTTCCCGGAGGCGCAGGCCGAAAGTAAGTGGCCTTGTCATGCGTAACCCGAACCAGATGCACCCCCTGGTCCGGCAGTTCCAGCGTAAACCGCCCCTTCGCGTCCGTCTTGGTCCGCGTAGACTCCTGCATCCCCTGCGCCAGCCGGATCAGGACAACGTCATCACCCGCCGAAGGCCGGTTCGTGGTCTTATTTGTAACCACGCCGGTAATAGACTCAGCAAAAACCAAGCCGGAAGACGCCGCCAGCAAAGCAGCTACCGCAACAACACGCCGAAAAGAGGGAAGGGAACAGTCGAAAAAGGTCACGCTTAAGTTTACGCCAAACCAATCATGCAAACGTTTCTTCGCCGCAGATCGCATCTTGTATCAAAGCTGTCTCGCAAAGGCAGTTGCTGTCATGATCCGGGCCGTCCCTACTCGCTTCATCTCCAGCAATCCAGCTCGCTTGTCTCCCGTAACCAAATAATGGGCCTTGGCCATATCCGCCAGATCCAGCAGATAAGAGTCATGAGGATCGAGAGCCGTATGCTTTGCGGGAACCTTCTTGTATACGACCGCTCGTTGCAGGTTATTCAGCATTAACCCGATCAGGTGCGGCTGCAGAATTCCTTTGAACTTAGGATATCTGCTCGCCCGTCGAATCTCTTCGATCTGTTCTTTGCAGGTAACAAGCTCAAAACTGTGCTGCCGCCACGCTTCGTATATCTGAAACGGCGTGCCATGCGGGGAGATCAATGCGCTTAATAACACATTGCTGTCGAGCACAACCAGCATCAGCCGCGCCGGGCCCAGTCCAGAGCTTCACCGATAGCATCTTCGAGCGTCCGCGCCTTTACGCTAGAGTTCTGTGCCTTGGCCTCCGAGCTGCTCAACTCCAGAATGTGCGCCTGTACCGCCTCCTCGACAAAGCGGGAGAGATCGCCCCTGCGCCCGCCGCGTTCCGCCAGAAACTTACGCAGCGTCGTATCTGTTCTGGTTGAGACAACCACATTCCAGCGAGTAGCCGACATCGCATCGCACCTCACCCGTTCAGTATAGACGCGGTCGCCTTAAGCCCGCCCCCGCACCCCACGAGCCTCCAGCATCTCCATCTCCGCGATCACCCTCGCGGCCTCGTCTTCCAAGCCCGCCCGCTGCTCCGCATAGTCCTGCTCCGGATACTTCCCGGCCAGGTACTCGAAGTTCAGGTCGCGCAGGTTCTCATAGATCGCGTCCTTCCGCTCCAGCAGATAATCCACACGCGTCTTGTCCACCTGTATAAACGGATTCCTCTCCGGCCAGAACATATACACGAAGATTCCCAGCGCCAGCGCCAACCCCGCAATGATCCCCATCGTCAATACTTCGTCTCCCGTCGAATCCTCTCGCGCAGCGCATCGGCATCTATGCTGCCCGCCGCACTCACCACCGCCTGAGGAGCGTTCCGCTTCCGCCAAACCCGCACCAGCAGCCCTGTGCCCACCGTGGCCATAAAGAACACCGCCATCGGCGTAATCCACGCCACGTTATCGAACCCGCCGCGAATCGGAGCCGCCAGCACAATCGCTCCATACTTCGCCGCGAACCAGTTGAATACCGGAGTGTCCGAGCTATTGTCGTTCACCTGCGTCCGCAGCTCGCCGATCATCCGGTCCGAATCCGGGCAGCCGACGTGATTGCACTCCAGCAGAATCTGTCCGCACGAACACGCGCACATCAACTGGTGGCCAATCTTGTTGAACCGCGCCGAGGGATCGGCCCCCAGCATCACCACGGCCAGCAATGCAACGCAACCCGCCTGCACCCAACGCCTAAACATGCTGTACCGCACCTTCAATCGCCGGGGCCTCCGCTCTAGCCGTCTTCGCCTGCCGCGTCATCTTCGGAACCAGCGCCAGCGCCGTACCCAGCACCACCGTCAACACTCCGATCCATATCCAGTTCATCAGCGGATTCAGAAACACCTTGATGATCGGTCGGTCCGTATCCGGATTCTTGCCTTCATAAATGATGTACAAATCGCTCGCCAGCGTAGACCGCAGTGCCACCATCGTAGAAGACGTCTGGCTGGCATGGTAGAACCGCTTCTCCGGATTAAGCTGATCGATCTTCTTGCCGTTTTTATAAACATCCAGCAGGGCAAACTCCGTGTCGTAGTTCGCATTGCTGTCCTGCGAATAGCTCCGGCACACCAGCTTGTACTGTCCCAGCGTCATCGAGTCGCCAAAGCCTACCTCCTGCTCCGTATTCTGGTTGAACGCGCCGCCGGCAATCCCGATGAACATCACCACAATGCCAAAGTGGACGATATACCCGCCATACCGCCGCGTATTCCGCCGTACCAGCAGCACCGCGGAAGCCAGCAGGTTCTTTCCCGTCTGCGTAGCCACCACCGCGGCTCCACGCAGAAACTCCGCAGCAATCGCCGTAATCACTCCCGCCGCCAGCGTAAACGTCACCAGCGAGAACGTCTGGCTCTGCCAGTCGTCGCCCGCCGTCCACGGCCTCAGGCCTACCGACACCAGCACCACCAGCGCCGCAGCCATCGCAATCCCCGGCAGCACAAAGTTCCGCCGAATCGTCCGCAGCGTAGTCGAGCGCCACGCCAGCAGCGGTCCCACGCCCGTCAGGAACAGCAGAAAGATCCCGATCGGCAGCTCCACCCGGTTATAAAACGGAGCCCCCATCGTCACCTTCGTCCCCTGCACATACTCGCTCAGAACAGGGAACAGCGTCCCCCAAAGCACCGTAAAGCACGCAGCCAGCAGGATCAGGTTGTTGAACATGAAGCTGGCTTCGCGGCTTACCACCGACTCCAGCGTATTCTCGCTCTTCAAATGATCGCGGTTCTTAAAGAATGTAAACAGGCAAACCGCAAACGCGATCACAATAAACGTATAAAACCAGACTCCGATGTTCGACTCCGCGAACGCATGGACCGAACTTACCAGCCCCGAGCGCGTAAGCAGCGTCCCCAGGATCGTCAGCAGGAACGTCGAGAAGATGAGCCACACATTCCAGTTCTTCATCATCCCGCGCTTCTCCTGCATCATCACCGAGTGCAGAAAAGCTGTTCCCGTCAGCCAGGGCATCAGGCTGGCGTTCTCCACCGGGTCCCATCCCCAGTAGCCACCCCAGCCCAGCACGCTATAGGCCCAGTGCGCGCCCAGAAAGATCCCGCACGTCAGGAACATCCACGTCACCATCGTCCAGCGGCGTGTAATGTGAATCCACTTCTCCCCCGGATACCGCATCATCAGCGCGCCTAGTGCAAACGCAAACGGCACCGAGAATCCCACATACCCCAGATAAAGCAGCGGAGGATGGATCACCATCTCCGGATACTGCAACAGCGGGTTCAGTCCAAATCCATCCTGCGCCACCGGCCCCGGCTCAATCGCAAACGGCGGAGCCGCAAAGCACAGCAGCAGCGTAAAGAACACCTGAATCCCCGCCACAATCGTCGAGGCGAACGCACTCAGCCTCACATCCACCTTGTGCCGTATCCGCAGCACAAATCCATACGCCGAGAGAAGCCACGCCCACAGCAGCAGCGACCCCTCCTGCCCGCTCCACAGCGCGGAAAATTTATAGGCCGTATTCAGGTCGCGATTCGTGTGGTGCAGAATGTACGAGACCGAGTAGTCGTTCGTAAACGCCGCCCATACCAGCGCAAACGCAGCGCAACTCAACGCCGCAAAGCTGCCGATCCCGGCCCGTCGAGCCGTCTCGCCCAGCCGTCCGGTCACGCCGTCTATATTCACGGCCAGTTGGCCACGCGAGCGCCACAGCGCAATCGAACCCACCACCAGCGTATACAGGCTCAGGGCCAGCGCCAGCAGCAGCGTGAAACTACCGAACTCCGGCATCGGGTGTGCTTGCATGTCGCTATTCTCTCAAGCGCAACAGGGAAGAGCAATAAACCATCGTTTACCGGACAGGGATCGCCACTGTGCCGCTTCCGCTGCGTCCCATCAGTCCATGCACGCACGCCAGCAGGTTCTCCGGCATCACCGGCTTCAGCCGGAACGCCACATCCATCCCGTCATACTCGGTCTCCGCCTCTTCCAGTCCGCTGATCACCATCACCGGCAGCACAGGATGCGTCACCCGCAGTGCCCTCACAAACTTCGCGCCCGTCATCTCCGGCATCAGGTGGTCCGTAATCACCAGCCCGATCTCCTCCGGAAACTCCCCATCCCGAAACTGCTCCAGCGCCCGCGCCGGACTCATCGCCGCGATCACGTAGTATCCCGCGCGCTTCAGGATCGTCTGACGCGTCGCCGCCTGCACCGCATTGTCATCTATCAGCAGAATCGCCGCTGTCATGCTGTAATCCGCAACTCCAGAGAGAAGAGGTACTTCTGCCTCGCGCCAGTCAGCCGCTTCGCGAGCAAGCAGCCCATCCTGCAACCCGGACCCCAAAATGGTGTTAGAACGAACCATATCTCTCCGTCCGGTGTTGTCGCAATACATCCTTCGATGCGTGAACCTGGTAAACGTTGTCCTCTGCCGGGCAAAAAATGCCTCCATCCACGTAACACTTTCCCTCCCGCCGCCCCTGTTCTATCTTTCATTACCCGAATCGCAGGTAAATCGCTTTACAGTTCGCCCGCGTCAGCCGAAAATTCCAATAGAGCAATCCGTCATAGAACACGCTCGCACAAGGAACCCGTGAACCTCTCCATCATCGACTGGCTCATCATGCTGGTCTACTTCGTCTTCGTCCTGGGCATCGGCTTCGCCCTCAAGCGCTACATGCGCACCTCGAACGACTTCTTTCTCGCCGGGCGTTCCATCCCCGCCTGGGTCTGCGGCCTTGCCTTCATCTCCGCCAACCTCGGCGCGCAGGAGGTCATCGGCATGGCCGCCTCCGGGGCCAAGTACGGCATCGTCACCAGCCACTTCTACTGGATCGGCGCCATCCCCGCCATGTGCTTCGTCGGCATCTTCATGATGCCCTTCTATTACGGCTCCAAGGCGCGCAGCGTGCCCGAGTACCTCCGTATGCGCTTCGACGAGAAGACCCGCGCCATCAACGCCTTCTCCTTCGCCGTCATGACCGTCTTCAGCTCCGGCATCTCCATGTACGCTATGGCTTTGCTCATCCAGACGCTTCATATTTTTGACAGCCTCTTCATCGCTCTGCATCTCCCCCTCGGCTGGATCTTCCACTTCTCCATCCTGCTCTCGGCCGTCATCGTTCTCGGATACATCTTCCTCGGCGGCCTCTCCAGCGCCATCTATAACGAAGTCCTCCAGTTCTTCCTCATCGTCGCGGGCTTCCTTCCTCTCGTCTGGATCGGCCTCAAGAACGTAGGCGGCTGGTCCGGCATCCAGCAGAAGCTCGGCCCCGCCATGACCCACTCCTGGCGCGGCATGGACAACCCGGCCCACAACACCTTCGGCGTCGAGTGGTTCGGCCTCACCGTCGGCCTCGGCTTCGTCGTCAGCTTCGGCTACTGGTGTACGGACTTCCTCGTCGTCCAGCGCGCCATGGCTGCCGACTCCGAGCTCTCCGCCCGCCGAGTCCCCCTCATCGCCTCCATCCCCAAGATGTTCTTCCCCTTTGTCGTCATCCTGCCCGGCCTCATCGCGGTCAGCGTCCCTATGGCGACGAACAGCGTTACGAAGAGCGCCATCTCGGCCTCGGCCACCTCCGGCGCTTCAACCTCCGCGCTTGAGACCTCCACCGGCAAGGGCCTCATCCCCGCCAAGATTGACCCCATCAGCGGCAAGCCCGTCTACGACAGCAAGGGCCAGCCCGTCTATAACTATGACCTCACCATCCCGGTCATGCTCCTCCACTACTTCCCCACGGGAGTCCTCGGCTTAGGTCTAACAGCCCTGCTGGCCAGCTTCATGAGCGGCATGGCGGGTAACGTCACCGCCTTCAACACCGTCTGGACCTACGACATCTATCAGAGCTATATCAACAAGCGCGGCACCGACCAGCACTATCTCTGGATGGGACGCTGGGCCACCGTAGGCGGCATCCTGCTATCCATCGCCGCCGCCTACACCGCCACCAGCTTCAACAACATCATGGACATGCTGCAGCTCGTCTTCAGCTTCGTCAACGCGCCTCTGCTGGCCACCTTCCTGCTCGGCATGTTCTGGAAGCGGACCACCGGCCACGCTGCCTTCACTGGCCTGCTCTCCGGAACCGTTGCCGCGGTCCTGCATCACGGCCTCACCCTTCCCGCCGACGCCATGCCCGGCATCCACGGAGCCTGGCTCGCCCATCTCCACACCTATCCCAGCGACATGGCCCAGAACTTCTGGACCTCCATCTTCGCCTTCTCTGTCAACCTCATCGTCACTGTAGCCGTCAGCCTCGTCACAACCCCGCGCCCCGAAGAAGAGCTGGTAGGCCTCGTCTACTCCCTCACCCCCAAACCCGTTGAAGATCACCTCGAGTGGTACCAAAAGCCAGCCGCACTGGCCGGTGCTGTCCTCGTAGTGCC
>JAATEV010000082.1 GCA_015655585.1 Terriglobales bacterium
ATGCAGGCATTCACTTCGTTCGCAATCAGATCGAGACGATTCTGCGTGATATTGCGAATCCGCTCCGCAACAAGGGAAACATCCAACCCCGGCAGTTCAATGTCGACATGGTCGTCAATATGGTTATGGGGCATATTCTGCTACCTCAGGTAGCATCCGGCCCGCCTCGCAGCGGCTATGACCCTTTCCAAATCGATGGAGTCATTCTATGTGATGCTGCGGAGACCGCTCACGGACACGCATAGTGGCTTCCTGGGGCTTTTATTTCTCACAAGTTAGGGCAAGATCCCACTCTGGCTATCACCGCATACTCAGCCGCCTGCAATCGTATCCCCCAAAGCTGTCATTCTCCGGCTTCTCGCCCGCCACGCTCCCCAGTGGGAGCACAATGCACGATAAAATCTATCGATAGCATTCGGAAACTTTGGCACCAACGGAGTCCCTTCCATGGCTCTTCCCTTTCCAGGCAGATTCCGGACGTCTGTCCTACGGCGCGCAGCCGTAGCGGTTCTGGCCTCCGTTGCGGCCTCTGCGTCTGCGCAGCTTGCCTCGCCAGATACCGGCACCCCGGATATCTACCAATCGCAGATCGGCGAATGCCAGCGGATCTCCATGGGTGAGCCAGCAAAGGCATCAGCTTTCGCCCAGTCCTTCCTGAGCAAGAGCAGTCTCACTCCCTACGCCACCATCATGTTTACCGACTGCCTGGCCCACGCCAAAGCCGTGGCAAATGACTTTAAAGGCGCCGTTGCGATAGAGAGTCGAGCGCTGCAGCTACTTGACTCATCCCACATGCCGGAACCCGTACAGGTCAATATCTTTACCAATGCCGGCGGAATGTTTCAAGCCGCGGGAGATTATGAGCGCGCGACGGAACTCTTCCGTCTGGCCCTGGCAAAGAGCAAGAACCTGCCGGCGGCGCAGATTGCCGCGCTTATCAACATGGGTGTCCTCTATCAGGAGATACAGAGCGATCCACTCTCTGCCGACCCTTACTTCCATAAGGCATTCGATCTCACCCGCTCCCTCGGGCAGGAAGATCCCTACATTGATTTCGACTATGGCGATAACCTTCTGCTCCTGAAGCGCTATAATGAAGCGCTTCAGATGATGGACCGAATAGCGGTCCTCGCGAAAGATAAAACAATCTATACCGGCGTGAATGACAGATCCAACGTGGACCGCGCCAGAATATTTCTCGCCACAGGCGACCTGAAACAGGCCCGACGGTTCATCAAGCTGGCCTACTCTCCCACACGGCGTGAAAATGACTCCGACGGAGAAGTCAGCTATCGTATCGCCTTGAGCAACATTCATCTCAAGGAGAAGAATCCTGAAGCAGCTCTGTCCTCCGCACAAAGTGCGTTGAAGCTGGGCCAGAAGCTTGATTCGAAGAAGGCCCAGCTCGATGCGATGCGCCTAATCGTTTCCGTCTACTCTGCCATGAACCGCCCTGCCGCGGCTCTCGCCATGGAGCAGCGTGCCAATGCGATGGAAGTGGATGAATTAAAAAACCAGAAGGTTAGAAATTTGGCCCTGTACGAATCCCAACTGAAAGATCAGGCCGTCCAGCTCCAAAATGAACAGCTACAGGCAGAGGCTGAAATCCAGGGGCTCAGCGTCAAACGCACCCGGCAATCACGCAACCTCCTCTTCGGCATTCTTGTCTTGCTCGTTGGCGGAGGCGGTGCTTTCCTGCTCTATCAGCGCCACGTAGGCCGAAAGCTCCATACCCTGAGCACCACAGATCCTCTGTGTGGAATCCTCAACCGGCGCGAAGCTGGCCGCCTCCTCAGTACACATCGCCATACGCCAGACCCCATCAACGGAAGGCGCACCGCTCTGTTTATCATCGATGCTGACCATTTCAAGTCGGTGAACGACAAGTACGGCCACGATGCAGGCGATCGCGTACTCACCGAACTCTCCGCGCGTTTTGCTGCCGTTTGCCGTCCAGACGATCTCGTTGCCCGCTGGGGCGGCGAAGAGTTTCTGATCGCAGCATGGCGGCTCACCCCACCGGAAGCAGCCGGCTTCGCCGAACGATTGCGCCTCGCCGCTGCTCAACCCGTTCAATTGACGGACAGAGAATCCATCCCCGTAACAGTCTCCATTGGATTCGTCCTCTACCCATTCATTCC
>JAATEV010000115.1 GCA_015655585.1 Terriglobales bacterium
ATGCATATCGGTACAGCGTGTCGCCGCTGATGCCCAGATACTCCGACGCCTGCCGGATATCCATCACCTCGCGCACCATCGTCTGCACCGCACTAGCCATCACACATCTCCGCAAAAACGCATCAGGATCGTGCCGGGCAGCAACACCCCCGGCACCCTCTTTGTACCCCCTTTTCCTCCCCGGCACAACAAAAATCTCCTGCATTAACTAGAAGCTAACGGCTGTAACCCCTTCATTACCGCCAGTAAGGCCTCTCCCACCGTCCTCGTCTTCGCAATCGCATCGGCCAGCGGAATATCCGTGATCTCCGTCCCCTTCAACACCACCAGCCGCCCAAACTTCCCCGCATGGGCCAGATCAATCGCCGCCACGCCATACCGCGTCGCCAGCATCCGGTCATAGGCCGTGGGAGTCCCTCCCCGCTGCGTATGCCCCAGGTTCACGCTCCGCGTCTCGTACCCCGTCCGCTTCTCGATCTCCTCCGCCAGCACCTGCCCAATCCCGCTCAACCGCACATGCCCAAACGAGTCCAGCTTCGTCCCATGCGACACCTGCTCCGTCTCCGGCAGCACCGCTCCCTCCGCCGCCACCACAATCGCAAACTTCTTCCCATGCTCCCACCGATACCGCAGCAGCCTGCAAACCTCGTCCATATCAATCGGAATCTCCGGAACCAGGATCACGTCCGCCCCACCCGCAATCCCCGCCGTAATCGCGATCCACCCCGCATTCCGCCCCATCACCTCGCACACCAGCACCCGGTTATGCGCCTCCGCGGTCGAGTGCAGCCGATCCACCGCCTCCGTAGCAACCGTCACGGCAGTATCAAATCCAAAACATACATCCGTCCCGTTCAAATCGTTATCAATCGTCTTCGGCACTCCCACGCACTTCACGCCCATCTCGCTCAACGCCAGATTCACCGACTGCGTATCGTCCCCACCCAGCGCAATCAGCGCATCGATCCCATGCTTCACCAACACCTCCACGCACTTCTCCACCCCACCCGGAATCTTCTTCACATTCGTCCGCGAAGATCGCAGAATCGTCCCGCCCCTATGCAGAATCCCCGAGGTCGTCTCCAGATTCAGCGGCATCGTCACATCGTCCAGCACGCCGCGCCAACCCTCCATAAACCCCACGAACTCGTCCCCATAGTGCAGAACCCCCTTCCGCACCACCGCCCGAATCACCGCATTCAGACCAGGACAATCTCCGCCGCCCGTCAACATTCCAATCCTCATTCCAGCCTCCCGTGAACGCCAGAATCAACGACAGCGGAATCATACGCCGCCCCCGTCAATTCCTCACCACCCCATTCAGCGAGTAGCCGCCAGAGCCTTCAACCTCCCGCGAAGCGCCGTCAAATCTGCATCCGAGAGATACCGCCCATCCGCCACCACCCCCGCAATCGTCCGCGTGTTCCGAATATCCACCAGCGGATTCTCCTTCAGCAGCACCAGATCAGCCACCTTCCCCGCTTCTATCGTCCCAAAGTCCTTCGTCTTATTCAGGAACTTCGCCGGATTCAGCGTAGCCGTCTGCAAAGCCTCCAGCGGCGTGAACCCCGCGGCCACAAACCGCTCCAGCTCATGATGCAAACTGACCCCCGGAATCACATCCACCCCCGCCGGAGTATCCGTGCCCGCCAAAAACGGAACCCCCGCCTCATGCAGCTTCTTCACAATCGCCAACTCATGCTCCACAAACTGCCGCCGCACCGCCACCGGGTCCTTATCCAGTGAACTCAAGATGCTCTTCCGAGCCGCCGGCCACTGCGTCACCACCCAGCTCTTCGCCGCATAACCAAGGTCCGGGTCTTTCGAGGTATCGATCACGTCCACCAGCCACTGTCCCCGCTCCCAATACAGCGTCGGACACTGCCAAACATGGTTCTTAGCCAGCAGATCAATAATCTTCTTCTCCCGCGCCGGATCATAAGTCTTCAGAAACATCCCAATCGCCTTAGTCCCGACAAAGTAATCCCCCTTCAGATACCTGTCCTCGTCCGGCGAACTGGCCTCAAAGATTCCAATCAAATGCTCGAACGACTTCTGCCCCGCCGCCACCGCCTCCGAGGCCCGAATCGCATCCGGCACATGCCCCTCAAACTCGATCCCGTCCTTCTTAGCCTCGGCCGCCACTCCAAAGTAAGCCTCTCTCGGCACACCCGATTGCACCTTCACAAAGTCCGCTCCACCCCGCTTCAACAGGTCAACAGCCTTGCGCCCATCCTCCGCAGTAGTCAGCGCAATCGCAGCCTTATACGGAGTCTTAGGCCCATCCAGCATAGGCCCGGAGACCACCATCCGAGGCCCCAGCAGCCGATGCGCCGCAATCTCCTGCCGCCCACGAACAGCCGCCTCCAGCCCGCTCCCCATATCGCGAATCCCGGTAATCCCATTCGCTATAAACAGAGGAATCGTAAGCTCGCTCCGCTCCACGTCCGTCTGGTCATAGACATGCGTATGCATGTCCCAAAGCCCCGGAATCAAATACTCCCCCCGAGCATCCACCACCCGCCCTGCCGCGTGCGAATCCGTCGCCGAGCCACGAGAAACATGAACAATCCGGTTCCCCGAAATCACCACCGTAGTGTCCGGCTGAACCGAGCCATTCACAACATCAATCAACCGGGCATGAACAATCGTGATCGTCTGCGCCAAAACCACCGGCGCCCAAAAAGAAAGAGCAAGAACCAACCCAGCAAGGATTTTCACACGCTAATACTACCCAAACTCCCGCCTTTGTCCTTGTTTGTTCTTTTGGTTTGTCATTCCCGAAGGGAATCTGCGTTTGCAGTTGTAGTTGCTGTTGTCTTCCAATCCTTGCCCACAAAAGGGGTGCCCCATCTTCGCGACGGCTTCATCGTCGCTAAGGTGGGAATGTAAACCTCTTCCAAGCCATCTCAAGCTTTTGCTGTTGTTCTTGTTGTTGCTGCTGTTCTTGCTGTTGCTTCTAGGTACCCCAAGGCTTCAGCCTTGGGTCTCACAAAACCCGTCGCGAAGCGACTACCGCTCTGCCGAAGGCCGGAGCAAAGCTCCGAAGGGCGAAGCGACCTGAATCATCGCCTTTGTTTTTTGCCGTTGCTGTTGTCTGTTCTTGCTTTTCCTGAACCCTAAGCCCGCCACCAATCCGACCGCAACTCCACCCCATCCACCACCTCCGCAGGCTCTCCCGGAGCAGGCGACCACAGCCGAATCCCCTTCTCCGCCGCCAACTCCAACAGCCGCTCCATAGGCTGCCTCCACCCATGCAGAGCCAGATCAAACAACCCCCAATGAATCGGCATCATCAACCCCTGCCCACCCAAAGCCTCAAACGCCCGCACCGCCCCATCCGGCCCAAGGTGAATCCCATCCCAAAGCGCATCGAACGCCCCGATCTCCAGCATCGTCAGGTCGAACGGCCCATACTCCGAGCCAATCTCCGCAAACCCCTCCCACCACCCCGAGTCCGCGCCAAAGTACACCTTATGCCGAGCCCCCTTCAGCACAAAAGCCGACCACAACGTTTCGAACCGGTTGAACAAACTACGCCCGGAGAAATGCCGCGTAGGCACCGCCGTAATCTCCAGACGCCCACCGGCAATCGACACCGACTGCGTCCAGTCCAGTTCCACAATCCGCCGCGAAGAGACCCCAAACTCCCGCAGAATCTCCCCCACCCCCAGCGAAGTCACCCACTGCGTCTCCCGCATCGACTCCATCTTCGCCAGACGCCGGATCGTCTCCTCGCCCAGATGGTCATAGTGGTCGTGCGACACCACCACCGCATCCACCACCGGCAGGTCCTCCAGCCGCAGCGGAGGCGCAAAGAACCTCTTCGGCCCGGCCCACCGCATCGGCGAGGCCCGTTCGTCCCACACCGGGTCCATCAGCAGCCGCACGCCATCCACCTCCAACACCGCGGAAGAATGGCCCATCCACGTCACCCGCAGCCCGCTCTGCGGCTCCACGGCATACCGCGAAACATCCGTAACGAACGGCCCCGGAGCCTGCCGCGGCACCGTCTCTTCTTTATTGGTCAGGTAACGCGGCAGAGCCTCAAAGACCGTGCTGAAACCGCCAATCTGCGTAGGAATCGGATTCAAAAATCGCCGTCCCGCCCTCTTAGCCCGCCCCAGCAAACTCATCGTCTCTCCCACATCCAACTCATCTCAGAATCCACTAAGAAGCCAGCATCAGCTCCATATAAACGTTCGCCCGCGCATAGGGCGAAGGCACCACCCGCTCCGGAGGAAGATGCGTAAACCCTGCCGATTCATACAAATGCACAGCGTCCTTCAACCCGGTGTTCGTCTCCAGATACAACGACACTGCTCCCAGGGCCCGCCCCTGCTCAATCACATACTCCAGCATCCTGCGGCCAATCCCCAGCCCGCGGCACCGCTCCGCCACCGTCATCTTCCCCACCTCAAAGACGCCCGGCCGCATCACCAGCAAAGCGCAGCATCCCACCACATCTCCATCCATCTCCACCAGGTAAATCTGCCCGCCTTTCCGCAGAATATACCCCTCAGGATCAGCCAGAGACTTCACATCCTGCGGCTCCAGAACAAAATTTTTCCTGATCCAATCCTCATTCAATTCACGAAATGCCGCCGCATCTCCCGGCCGAAAACTCCGCATCTCGATCACCGGCTTCAACCCAGACATCCCAACCTCTTCCAATGCAATACCTTCCAATCCATCCTCTTTTTTAATTTTAAATCACCGAACCTACTTCGAAGCAGTAGCCTCATCGCGATACAACGCCCCAATCTCCTTCGCATATCTCGACACCACCACGCGCCGCTTCAGCTTCATGCTCGGCGTCAGCGTACCGTCCTCCACGCTCCACTCCTCCGGAACAATGTGGATGCGCTTCATACTCTCGAAGTTCGCCAACCCCGCATTCACCTTACCCACAATCTCCTTGTAAATCTTCACCACCTTAGCGTCTTTCACCAGCGCCGCACGGTCCTCCGTAGCGATCCCCTGCCCCTTCGCCCACTCTTCCAGAGCCGCAAAGTTCGGCGAAATCAATACGCTGACGAACTTATGTTTGTCCCCCACCATCGCCGCCTGCGCCACCAGCACATTCGCCTTCAACCGATTCTCAATCGGCTGCGGAGCAATAAACTTCCCACCGCTCGTCTTCAGCAACTCCTTCTTCCTGTCCGTAATCGACAGAAACCCATCGCCATCGATCTTCCCGATGTCCCCGGTCCTGAACCATCCATCCGCCGTAAATGCCTCAGCCGTCTCCTTCTCGTTTTTCCAGTAGCCTTTGAAGATCGAAGGCCCCTTCAGCTCCAGCTCTCCGTCTTCCGCAAACCTGCACTGCACATTTTCAAGCGCCTTGCCCACCGTACCAATTCGGTTCGCCCTCGGATAATTCAACGCAACGACAGGCGAAGTCTCGGTCAGTCCATACCCTTCGAAGATGCAGATCCCCACATCCGCAAACCATCCAGCCGTATCCATCCCCAGCGGCGCACCACCCGAGATAAACACCTCCGCGCATCCACCAAAGGCCTCGCGAATCTTCGAGTACACCAGCTTATTCGCCAGCTTCCACGCCAGCCCACCCGGCGTTCTTCCCTCTACAATCTCGGCCCTGTGCGCCTTCCCCGTGCGAACCGCCCACGCCAGAATCCGTGATTTCACCGGAGAATGCGCCGACTTCCCCTCCACTGCCTGACGAATCTTCTCGTACACCCTCGGCACAGCAACAAAGACCGTAGGTTGAATCGCCTTCATCGCATGGGGCAGATGGTCGAACTTCGGGCAATAAGCCAGTTGCACCTCATTGCATAGCATCGCCAGATCAAGATGCCGCGCCGTCACATGCGACAGCGGCAGAAATGAGATGCAGCGGTCCTTCTCCGAAAATTGAAATGCCCCCGTCGAAAGATTGACATTGCTTGCCAGATTCCCATGCGTCAGCATCACACCCTTCGGCTCGCCCGTCGTTCCCGACGTATAAATAATGGTCGCAAGATCCTCCGGCCCCACCTGCTTCAGCATCGCGTCAAACTCTGCGTCCCGCGCCTGCTTCGACGCTGCTCCTTCCATCAGCGTTGAAAAGTTCTCCGCGCCATCAAAGGAACCCGCGTCCATCACCACCACATGCTCCAGCTCCGGAAGTTCGCCCGCACCCACAACCTTTTCGTACATCTCCTTCGACGACACAACCGCCACCTTCGCTCCCGAGTTCCGCAACATGAACCCGATCTGCTCCGGAGTCAACGTCGGATACAGCGGCACATCCACTCCGCCAATCGCCAGAACCGCAAAGTCCGTTACCTGCCACTCCCACCGGTTCTCCGCGAGGATCGCCACCCGGTCCCCCTTCCCCACACCCCATCCGCGCAGTACGTCCGCCAACGCGCGGACTCGCCCATACAAATCCTTCGAAGTGATCGGCGCCCACTCCCCACCCGTCTCCTGCCGGAGCATGACAGCCCTGTCTCCGCGCGCCGTAGTCAACGCCAGAACGTCATTTACCGTGACTAAATTGAACATGCACTCTCCAGGCAGCTACCACCGCCAGAGGCATTATTGCAGCAATTTGCGACACTCTCCACCCGACTATGAAAGAAACAAGATCGTCAGCAAAGGAACCAATCCGCATACCTGCCGAATCCCTGGGATGACAACTCCAGTAAACCGTGGTTAACTATCTACGATGCAAGCCGAACTTTCAGTCTCCCGCGAAGATTACCTCAAGGCCATCATCGAAGCCGAGAGCGAAGGACACAACGTCGTCCCGGTGCTGCTCTCCCAGTGGCTCGACGTTTCTCCTCCCGCCGTCACCAAGGCGATCCGGCGGCTTCGTGAAGATGGTTTTGTTGAATCCAAAGGAGAAAGTTCTCTCGCGCTGACGGCCAAAGGAAGGCAGGTCGCGCATCGCACCGCATTTCGCCATCATCTCGTCGAGCGCATGTTGTCAGAGATCTTCGGAATGGAGTGGCACCAGATCCACGCCGAAGCGGAGCGCCTGGAGCACGTCATCTCCCCCGAGTTCGAGCAGAAGCTCGTTGAAAAACTAGGGGCAGAGGGCGATTGTCCCCATGGAAACGGCGTATTGCCGGAGACCCCGGCCCAGATAAAGCGTCGTGGCCTGATTCCGCTCTCTGAAGCAGAAGAGGGCTCCCTTTATACCATCGCGCGGCTCTACGAACGAGACACAAAGCTTCTGGAGTTCTTTCACAAACTCGGTCTCGGACCCGATGTGACCCTGCGCTTCGTCGAAAGAAACTACGACGAAACCCTCAAGCTCGATCTAGGAAAAGAACAGGTCATCCTAGGCCAATCCGCGGCACAGAGGATCTGGGTCAAACCAGCCTCTCCTAAGAAAAGAAACTAGGATTACATATTTTTTATTATCCTCGGTTAACCTGACATGGCATAATGTACGAAACCTGGAAAGGTGTATGTGCGTTCATGCCCCTATTGCGCGAAACAGAGCTAACTGAGCTGGCAGCGTCAGATCCGCCTCTCTCCCGAGTGCGTCTTTCTGATTCGCGCAATTTCTGGCGCCGCCTGCTCGGCTTCCTTGGCCCCGGATTTCTGATCTCTGTCGGCTACATGGATCCCGGCAACTGGGCCACCGACATCGCTGGCGGCTCAAAATACGGCTATACGCTTCTCTTCGTCATCATGCTGTCGAACCTGATGGCAATCCTCCTCCAGAGCCTCTCGCTGAAGCTCGGCATCACGACCGAGCGAGACCTCGCGCAGACATGTCGCGAATCCTACAGCCGCACCACCACAATCTTTCTATGGATCTTCGCAGAGATTGCCATCGCGGCCTGCGATCTCGCCGAAGTCCTCGGATCCGCGATTGCGTTGCAACTCCTCTTCCACATCCCTCTTGTTCTGGGAGTGATGCTTACAAGCGCCGATGTCCTGCTTCTCCTCCTTTTGCAGAATCGAGGCTTTCGTCGGCTTGAAGCATTGGTGATTACCTTGATTGCAACGATCTCCGTCCTCTTTGGCATCGAAATCGTTCTCTCTCGTCCAGAGTGGGGCATGATCCTCAGCAATCTGCTCATTCCTCGATCCGCCATCGTCACCAACAGCGACATGCTCTATATCGCGATCGGCATTCTCGGAGCCACCGTGATGCCGCACAACCTCTACCTTCACTCCGCCATCGTGCAGACACGCGACTACGAACGCACCTCCGAGGGCAAGAGAGAGGCAATTCGTTTTGCGAACATCGACTCGGCGACTGCGCTCATGCTGGCTCTCTTCGTCAATGCAGCCATCCTTATCGTGTCGGCTGCGGTCTTTCATCGCGGCGGCCACTTTGAAGTAGCGGAGATTGGAGACGCTTACAAACTGCTCTCTCCCATGCTTGGAGTCGGCGCTGCCAGCACCATGTTCGCGATCGCGCTGCTGGCATCCGGACAAAACTCCACGATCACTGGAACGCTGGCCGGACAAGTCATCATGGAAGGCTTTCTACAGATCCGGCTCAAGCCGTGGCTGCGGCGACTGATTACAAGGCTACTGGCAGTCATTCCAGCGGTGATCGTTACGATTCTCTACGGCGAGCGCGGGACGGCGAGCCTGCTCCTCCTGAGTCAGGTCGTCCTCAGTATGCAGCTCAGTTTCGCCGTATTCCCGCTCGTCAAATTCACCAGCGACCGCACTCTCATGGGAGAGTTCACAAACCGGACATCGCTCAAATACCTGAGCTATGCCGTGGCCTGCCTCATCGCCGTTCTGAATCTCTGGCTACTTGCACAGACCTTCCGTAGTCACTAATCTTCCACTGCAAGCCTGCCGTCGTAGCCATCTCCGTTCTTCGCCTAGACGGTTTCATCTTCTACCGTTGCAGTCGGAGCATTCTTCTTCACGGATTCGATCCCGTTTTCCCGTGCCGATTCGCTGCTGTAGCTCTCGCTGGAGCCAATCACTTCGCCATTGCCCGCCTTCCGATTGAAGCGCGGATGTCCCGATTTATCAGTCTTCCTCTCGTATCTTCCATCCAGAGGAGCGTTCTTTTTCACTGACTCAATCCCATTCAAAGCCGAAGCCTTGGCTTTATACAACTCACTTGTAAGAATCGTCTCTCCATTCCCTGCCTTCAGGTTGAAGCGAAACTGTCCGTCGGAAGACTTCTTAATTACGAACTTAGCGGCCATGGCGCACCCTCGTTTCTATAGTTAGTTTCATTGCTGCTCATTACGAAAACATGCTGTAAAACCACACGCCTGTTTTTCATTCATCTCCACTGACGACCGGCTTAAATGCTCTCGCGACGACGCAGCCGTTCGAGATATGGCCGTCCGTGCAGCATCGCGGCGATTGCATTCTGCGCAACGCTGGCTGCTGCCGAAGAAGTATCCGTGAATGCTAAGATCATGTCCTCTCGAACAGTGAGTACGCGCTTTCAGAACGACCGATTTCATGATTCCAACCAATTCAAAAAATTGACTCGCATTGTCTCTCGAAACAAAATCGTGGAATCCATTGAAAACAGAAATTTCCTGTCCTCCTGTTTTCCCTTCATTGGTCAAGACAACGGATAGCAACAGAAAGTCACATCAGTCGAATCAGGATCAGCCTTCACGGAAGCGGACGAGTTGCAAACTCGTCCGCTGGATATAGATAGAGAGAACGCTCTGCTAGCAGATACGAGGAATCTGCTCCCCGATCTGCAATGGAATAATCCTCGTACCGCCGATGGCCGTCTTCGCCGCAAGCATCCCCACATGTTGTTCCGTAACCGTGCCTATGATGGCCGCACGGTGGCCATGCTCATGCTCTCTCATCCGAGCCAACACGCTCTCGGCTACGAGCGGATCGACGATAGCCACGAGCTTCCCTTCATTCGGCACATACAGCGGGTCCATCCCGAGCAGATCACATGCAGCCTGAACGTCCGGCAGCACGGGCACGCTGCATTCGTTCAGGACAATGCCGACCCGCGATTGCCCTGCAATCTCAAGCAGAGAGCTTGCCAGCCCGCCACGCGTCGGATCGCGCAGAACATGCAGATGCGGCGCAAAGGGCAGCAGCGAAGCGACCAGACTATTCAATGCCGCGGTATCGCTTTGAATCACAGTCTCAAACTCCAGCCCCTCGCGAACGCTCATGATGGCCATGCCGTGGTCTCCGATCGTGCCGCTAACAATGACGACATCTCCGGGACGAGCCAGCGCAGGACCGATATGAAGCCCATCAGGAACAACACCAATCCCGGCAGTGTTGATGTAGCAGCCATCTCCGTGCCCTTTTTCGACAACCTTCGTGTCGCCCGTCACGATCTGCACTCCCGCAGCGCGAGCCGCAACCGCCATGCGGTCTACAATGGCAGCAAGGTGCGACAAGGGAAAGCCTTCTTCGAGGATGAAGCCCGCGCTCAGATAGAGAGGCGTCGCGCCACTCATCGCAAGATCGTTCACCGTTCCATAGACAGCGAGATCGCCAATCGAGCCACCGGGAAAGAACAGCGGCTGCACCACATAAGAGTCCGTAGAGAAGGCAAGCCTTCCAGCAGGAGCAGGCAGTACCGACGAGTCGGCCATCGTCTCCAGCGTCGTGTTGCGGAAGGCGGGGACGAAGATGTGCTCAATCAACTCGCTGGTCAACTGACCGCCACCGCCGTGGCCAAGGACGATCGAGGGATAATCACGCAGAGGAAGCGGGCAGCTCCACAGGGAGAGGTCGGGCTTGGTCATAGCACTCATCGGATAGAATCCACCGCCACAAATCGGCCGTAATTGTAGTAAGCGGCGCAAGCGCCTTCCGTTGAAACCATCGTAGCTCCCAGAGGATGCCTCGGCGTGCATTCGTGACCGAACCCGGCGCACTCGTTCGGCTTCAGATTGCCTTGCAGCACCTCCCCGCTCCGGCAGAAGCTCGACTCCTGGGTGCGAATGTCCGACACCGAAAACCTGTGTTCGGCATCGAAGTCGCGGTACGCGTCTCGAAGCTTCCATCCGCTCCGGGGAATCTCCCCAATGCCTCGCCAATTGCGGTCCTCCACCTCAAAGACCTCGGACAAAAGCTTCTGCGCGGCCTGATTACCCTCAAACGACACCGCCCGCTCGTAGGCATTCTCCACCTGTGGAGTACCCGCCTCCAGCAGTTGCACCGTGCGGCGAATCCCTTCCAGAAGATCCAGCGGCTCGAAGCCGGTAATCACAATCGGCACACGGTAACGCTCCACCAGCGGATAGTATTGCCAATACCCCATCACGCTGCACACATGCCCGGCAGCAAGAAATGCCTGCACCCGGCAGGAAGGCGAGTTCATAATGGCCTCAATCGCGGGCGGCACAAGAACATGCGAGACCAGCATCGAGAAGTTCGATACCTGTTGCAACTTCGCCTGATGCACAGCCATCGCATTGGCAGGAGCAGTCGTCTCAAAGCCGATGCCGAAAAACACCACCTGCCGATCAGGATTCTGCCGAGCAATTTGTAACGCATCCAGTGGCGAATAAACAACTCGCACATCACCGCCCTCAGCCTTGATGCGAAACAGGTCTTTTGTGCTGCCGGGCACGCGCAGCATGTCCCCAAAGGAGCAGAAGATGACACCCGGCTGCGAGGCTATCGCCAACGCCTTGTCGATCAGCTCCAGCGGAGTCACGCAGACCGGGCATCCGGGGCCGTGGATCATCTCCACCGCATCTTCCAGCAATTGGTCCAGCCCGTTGCGAACGATCGAGTGCGTCTGACCGCCGCACACCTCCATGATCGCCCACCGCCGAGTCGCAGTCTGCTGGATCTCCCGCGCCAGGCGGCGAGCCAGTTCTCCATCGCGAAACTCATCGAGATACTTCATGGCTTCCTCCTCCGGCCATTGCCCAGTATCGAATTCATACGGCCTCTCCAAACTCTTCATCAAGCAGACCCATCTCGCGGAAGGTCTCAAGCGTCCGCTGTGCCGACTCCTCATCCACCTTCGTAATCGCAAAGCCAACGTGAACGATGGTGTAGTCCCCTACCGCGAGGTCGGGCAAGTAAGCGAGGCAGACCTCCTTCACAACGCCACCGAAGTTGACCCGCCCCATGCGCGTCCCCATCGATTCATAAATCTCTTTCACCTGTCCTGGAACTGCGAGGCACATTTAGATTTCTCCTGCTCCATGAGATACCAGTGCTTCTTCTTCAGACTTCACATACCGGGCCTCGTCAATCTCCCACAGCATAACGCGGTTGTTGCCCGAGTCCGCCACGACGAGCGTCCGTTGAAAGAACGCCAGCCCATAAGGCCAGCAGAGAGTGTCTGGCAGCACGGCCTTCCAGCGATTCTCGCCGTTGCCTGCAAAGTCCACCTGCCCAATCACCGCATCGGCCGGTACTCCCGCTCCGCTGCGGGGCAGATCATGCCAGAACAAAACACGATTGTTGGCTGTATCGGCCACGACGAGCGTTCCCCCCTGAAGCACCACGCTGTACGGAAAGCGCAGCGCCGCCGGGCCTTGCGCCGCGTAGGGCCACTCCTTTGCCGAAACGAAGTCCTTCTGGCCAAGCACCAGATCGGCATCACGATCGAACGTAGGCACCCCATTCCAGCCGAGAACGCGATGATTCCCCGCATCTGCAACATAGAGCGCCTCATCATTCCCCGCAATAGCATGGGGCCAACGAAATGACCTCGCCGACACCGGTCCTCCCCGGTTTTCATCCTTGCTGTTCGCGTCCGGCTGACCGAGAACAATATCCGGCAACTGGCCGGGAAACGGAAACCCGTGCCAGCCCAGAACACGGCGATTGCCCGTATCCGCAATGTAGAACCACTCCCCGGCAAAACCGAAGGCATACGGCCAATAAAGAGTATCTCCCTTGGCGCTGCCGCCTTGATTCGGAGCCACGGAAATAAGGTCCGGCTGACCAAGAGCGTAATCAGGAGGAGTATCACTTACCTTCGGAACCGTCTCCCACACGAGAACGCGATGGTGCCAGGGATCTGCAACCAGCAGGCGTCCCTGATGAATCTCCACGCCCGTAGGCAGATGCAGACCATTCTCCGGGCCTCGTCCATTTGCGCCCGGCCCCTCTGAGAAAAAATCCTTCTGCCCCAGCACGACATCCGCTGGCTGGCCGTCCTGCGACGGCAACCCATGCCACAAAAGAATGCGATGGTTTCCGGAGTCAGCGACCACAAGCCACTCCTCGTTGAGGAAGACTCCACGCGGAGCATAGAGCTGGCGCGGCGTCGGCGCGGCGTCGGGAAGCGCAAGTCCTCCCGGCGAATCGGCCCCAAGCCTGCACTTTGCAATAGCTTTCATGCAGTCCTCACCCATGCGTGCCCGCTCTTGATACGCACCGGGAGCGTCTCCAACTGCGCCTGCGGAGCGGTAAGGCATTCGCCCGTCTGGCAATCGAAGCGGAAGCCATGCCACGGACACGAGATAGTGCGTGCTTCAATATCGACCATTCCTCCGTCAAGCGGCAGCCCTTGATGCGCACACGCATTCCGAAACGCCTGCAGGCGTCCATCGAAGCGGATCAAGAGCACACTCGAATCATCGCTTATGTCCCAGCGGAAGGGCTTCGCATCATGCAGCTCGCTCGTCTCCGGCCCTTTCAGCCATCCTTGGTCTTCGTTCGCAGTAGCGATCTGCACAAGCACCGGCTCCGGCTCTTCCGCCATCACCTCTACACGTTCCAGCTCTGGAACATGCTGCCGGAGTGCCTCTTCGATCTCGCTCTTCAGCCTCGGCGTCGTCGAGTTGCATCCATGCCCCGTGCCGCGGATACGCACAAAGGCTACGTTATCCTCGACGGAATCAAGCTCAACCTCGCCGCCCTGCGACTGTATATGAGGGCGCACCATATCGATCACGCGGACGACGCGAGTCGCAAGGTCGGCGCGAATCAGTCCATGCATCGAGAAGAGCGCATACACCGCAGGCTCGGCGGCCATCTCCAGCAGAAGCTCGCGGCCACGCGCATCGGCCTTCAGAAGCTGAATCACCTTCGTAAGACCGGCCTTATGGAAGGCCTCTATCGCGCTCTTCAGCGCATCCGCCTTGGCCTGAGCACCGGCATCGAGCGTCTTCAACGCAGCAACAGCCTCATCCACGCGACCTGCAAGAAGCTCCAGTTCGTCTGCAACGATTGCCTGTGTACCTGTAGCCATCTCCTACTCCTGTCCCACGGACGCAGGCACAACCGCCTGATAGCCGATCCTGCGTTCGAGTTCCTCTTCGGTCTTCCGCCGCAGCAGATCTCCGAAGGCGTTCATGGACATCGCCCGAAGCATCGCTTCCACCGTCCCAGCGGCAGGCGCAGCAATCTTGTGCGTAGGCAGAGCGCGCAGCACAAAGGCCGCGCCGTCCGGCGTGTTCAGAATAAAATCCTGAAAAACCGCATCGACAAACCGGCCAAGCCAGACTCCTTCTCCCTCAGGGTTCGTGCGGAGACGCAGAAGCGCATTCTCGGCCCCTTCGTTCCGTTGCTCCAGACGTTCGACATAACGCTCGACCGCAAGTTGCAGTAGAAGATCAAACTGCTGACGCTCATGCAGATCCATTCGCAGACCTCCCCGCAGAGAATCCGACTCGCTGATGAATCTGGCTGGCAAGTTCCATCGCGCTGGCGGCAAGCTCCGGCTCATTATGCCACTCAAAGAGCTTGCGTGCCTCCTGCAACTTTTCCAGCGCAGGAGAGAAGATGCCGAGATGCGCCAATGCGTTGGCCTGGTTGGACAGAAGCCGTCCATACCCAACAGGATCAAATGCCTTCTTGCCCTCCGTGGCCAGTTCCTCGTAAAGCTCCACAGCTTGCATCAGGTTCTCTTCAGTATGCCCGGACGGCATATATTGCAGGGCATTGGCCAGGTTGAGCTGGATGCTGGCGTAAAGATCAGGGTTTGCCTCACGGTCGCACACGCGCAGTCCCTCGCGAAACGATTGCAACGCAATCCCCAGCCTCAGTTGCTCTCCGGCGCTGCTCATGGGCATGGCGACATAGAGCAACCCAAGGTTATTGTGCGCCAGCGCGAAGAGCTCCCGATGCCGAGCTTCATCAAGCCCGCTGCGCAACACCTCCTGATACGCTCCCACCGCCTCCGTTACCCGGTCATGTCGACCCTCCGCACTCTCCTGGCACGTCGTCCCAAGCTGCATCCAGAGATCGCAGCGAAGCTCCGGCATCGGCGCATCACCGATAAGAGTTATCGCATCCCGATAACAGGCCAGCGCCCGCGCAGGCCCCGGCTCCGCACGACCGCGGTAAAGACCGGCCTGTTGCACCAGAAGCTGCACGGCAAACAACGGCGAGATCACCCGCGTCTCGGCAATCGCCCGCTCCAGCAGAGTAATTGCGGACGGCAAGGACTCTCGTTCGATCTCCGCCGCTGCCTGCGCCATCAACGCCAGGGCCAGAAGCTCTCCATCAAGCTCTCCGGCGTCAGGAGCCTCATCCGCAAGACCAAAGGCATACGCCGCAACCTCCACAAGACTGCGAAGCTCTACGCCGAGCGAGGCCCGCAACGCACGCAACTCCTCGACATCCGGATTCAGAACAAAGCGGTTGTAGCGGGCAATCGGATCGTCCAGGCCGCGAAGCTGTTCGAGCGCGGATGCCCATTCACTCCGCGACGCGTGGCGATAGAAGACCCACGAAGCCGGAAGTCCTTCCACCGGCGACTCCCCCTTCAGGCACCGTGCAAGCAGTTCAGGCTCTATCGGGCCGGGAAGCACCAGCAGGCCTGCGGGAATAGGGAGAATCCCCACAGGCTGCGGTCGAGAAAGTTTCGTAGAATCGCTCATCAATAAACTCATAGCCCCAAAGGTGGATGCGGCAGATCGCGTGCCGCCGCTCTTACCATCAAATTTGCCGCAACCTCAGCGCGCCCGCGCGTCGGATAGGTAGCGATACGTCTTCTCACGGTCTCGATAGGCATCTCCTGCGAATCCTCTTTCCAGAAGGAAACATCGAGAAAAACGGTCCACTGCCCACCCTCCGGCTGGATCGTCGCAACCACCCCGATCGACCTGTCGACAAAGCCCTCTGGGTTAGTCATGCGATGCCTCAAGCGCGACACGTAGCGCTCCATGCGCTTCATCCCAGAAAGCGAGACGCGGCCCGGTTACGTTGCGTTTATGCAGTGCCTCCCACACCAGGACAGCCCTGTCGCCGCGGCCATTGCGCTGCTTTAGTAAAAGTCCACCCGAGGCGCTGTTGTGTGTGGGCATCAGCCACATCTCCGGCCCACGAACCAGGGCAACGGCTCCATCCGCCGGAAAGTATCGGCCTGCAATCTCCCCGGAAAGATGCAGGTAACCATTCGCCGTAAATTCAACCTGAATGGGCATGAGCAGATCCCGCCTCGTCGAATTGCAATCCTACTCTCCGATGCGAGAGATCGGCCAGCAGCTTCGCTGCCAATGTACGCATCGCCGCTTCGACAGGCTCCGAAAGAGGCTCTCCGATGGTGAGGTTCTTCGCCTCGATTAGATAAACCGAGATCTGGCTGGGATAGTCGTCCTTCAGAAGCCAGTGTGCAAAGCTCAAAGCATGGTCCCAACGGAAGGCATGAAGATTGATGCCAGCAAGAGGAGGAAGATGCTCCACCTCCTCCCCCGGCAGACAAAAGAGCGCCCCCGGCTCCGAGCCGCTGACACACGCATCCACGAGAATCACATGCCGGACCCCGCGCATCTGGAACGCGACATCCATGCCGCCGGTCCCGCCATCGGCACAGCGAACACCCTCCGGTAGCCCCAGTTCCCAGAGATGGCGAACCAGCACCGGCCCCACCGCATCATCGCCACGCAGCAGGTTGCCGCATCCAATGATGAGCGTATCGACCGGGCCCGTAGTACTCGCCATCTTCTCCACTCCGTCCACGCCTACGAGCCTTCTCCTATCCTGAAGCGGGACAGTTCCCTTCCGGTCTTCTCGTCATACGCATGTACCGTGCAGACCAGGCAGGAGTCGAACGAGCGGGCAACATGCCCCATCTCCACCGGATCGGTCGGATCAACGATCTGTGCGCCGATAAAAGCCTTCTCCATCGGTCCAATAGCGCCTGAGTTATCTCGCGGCCCAATGTTCCACGCCGTCGGAGTGACAACCTGATAGTTCTCGATCTTGTTGTCCTTCAGGACGATCCAGTCCGAGAGCGATCCCCGCGCCGCTTCGGTCGAGCCGAATCCCCTGCCCTCGGCAAGCTCCACCGGCTTTGTGTAGAAATTCTCGTGGAGCTTCACTGCATCGAGCCATCCCCGTGTCAGCTTGTAATACTTGCAGGCCTCGTGCATCCGAGCCATCACACGCACCAGCACGCTCGGCCCAACCGTCTTGATCGCATCCAGAAACAGCGGATCGTAGTCCTGATGAGCCGCCGTAGCAGCACGCCCGGCGATCACCTGCCGCGACAGCGGCCCCGTCTCCAGAGGAACAGAGCTGCCCTTGCCCGGAACCAGATAGCGCGGAGACTTCGCCCAGCTATACTTGCCCTGCTTATGTCCCTCCAGAGGATCGATCGGCTCCGTCCTGCCCTCCCACGGATGCAGCGAGGTCTCGCCACGATAGAAGGAGTGCGCCGTGTCCTCACGCACGTTCATGTGATCGAAGTCGTGGAACTGACTCCCGTCATAGACGCCTGAGCGGCCTATGAGCGCGGCGTTGCGGCCATCGACTGTGGGATTCTCATATAGTTCCGGCTGGAAGTAAGTTCCCGTGGCAAGGTACGAGCCATAGCCCTGCCCGAACTTGTCCAGTCCCGCCCTCAGCGCGAAGCGAACGAAGAGTCCGCAGTCGGAGTTGTGCTGGGCTTCGTTCTCGTCGCACCAGGTCAGAACATCCGCCCAGGTCTTGTTCTCCAGCCAACGCTCAATCGAACATCCCAGCCAGGTCGTCTCCAGCCATTCGCGCTTCCAGTAATCCAGAATGGCGATGGCACGCGTCACTTCCGACAGAGTCGGAGCGCACATGACTCCGCCGGGAATCATGAAGCTCGAATGAGGCCACTGGCCTCCGAACATGGCGTACACCTCCACCGGCTTCCCAGAGAGCGTCACGCCTTTCTCGTAGCTGGTGCCCACAAACGGAGCGAACCGACGCACACATTCGTCGTACTCCGGCAGCTTGGCGTAGTTCTTGTTCGTCAGATCTATGGCAAACAGCGCATAGAACCACCGCGGAATCGACTGCAACGTCTCGCAGGCCTGCGCGATATTGCGGATGAGCGTTGCATTCTGCGGCACATGGGTCTTCCAGGCCGTATCCAGCGCATACGCAGCTTTATAAAGATGGCTTCCGCCGCAGATGCCACAGATGCGCGGCGTCACGATAAGCCCCGCCTGCGGGTCCTTCCCCTTCAGAATGATCTCGAAGCCGCGGAACATGCTGGCTTCCGTCCATGCGTCCGTAACCACCCCGTCCCGTATCGATACCCGAAGATCCAGGTCGCCTTCTACGCGGCCCAACGGGCTGATCCTCATGTCCTGCCCTTCCATCACTGTTGCCATTCCACCACTCCTTTTTCTATCCGGTATCGAGCTGGGTTGAAGATGCGTTTTTCGCGTGCTACACCACGAACATGTCTTCTTTAGCCCACTTGGGAGCCGCAATACGAGCCGCCGCAGCCTGAGCCATGTAGGTCACGTGGTCGGTTCCGTTCGGAATCTCCTTCGGAATCACCCCGCTGATCTTCTGTGTCTTGAAGACGGTGCCCGGCTTCAGATCATGGAACGGGAACTCCGGCTCCGTGCATCCCGTGCACGGCATACCCGCGCGCGTCTTGGACGATTGCCGATTCCACAGAATGCGGTTGCAAGGCGAGTGCGTCATAGGCCCACGGCAGCCGAACTCATAGAACAGGCAGCCCGTGCGCGTCCCCTGTCCGAACTCCACCGGCGATTGTTTGTACTCGAAGAACTGAACGCGTGTGCATCCGGTCTGGGTAAAGGTCTTGAAGAAGGTCTGCGGCCGCTGCAACTCATCGAGAGCAATATCTCCAGCGCGTCCCGAGGCTATGGCAACCAGAATCTGCGTCACCCAGTCAGGATGCGCCGGGCAGCCGGGAATGTTGATTACCGGAAGTCCCCACTTCGAACGGAAGTCCTCCCCCAGAAATCCGCCGTGCTTCCGCTTGAGATATTGCAGTCCGACGTTATCGACCGGATTCGGCTCCGTCGCGGGAATGCCGCCCCAGCACGCGCAATCCCCAAGAGCGACCACGGCTCCCGCCTGCGCGCACATCTCCTTCACCCAGTCCTTCATCGGACGATCCGCGAACATGTTGAATCTGCCCGTTCCGCTCGGACCCTGGATGACGGTTCCCTCAAAGACGAAGATGTCCAGGGGCGTCTTGCCGCTGGCGCAATCGTTGAAGACTCGTTTGGCGTTATCTCCCATCTCCAGACCCAGCGAGGGATGCCAGAGAACGTTGATGCCGAAATCTGTCACCAGATCGCACGCACTGGGCTCTTCGGCATTGAGAAAGGACATCGTATTGCCGCTACAGGCACCACCTTGAAACCAAAGCAACGAGGCCATGGGTCGGAGCTCCTTATCGAGTCGTTTAGCTTTAGCCAAACAGGACGATTTGACCTGTCGCACGCTGGGAGTGGCAATAGCAAGAACTAGCTAATTTTTATCGACTCGCTCCCGGATGCAACCACCAGCCCCCGCGACATCGCAATCCGCAGCAACTCCACCTGATTATGAACATGCAGTTTTTCCATCAGGTTCGCACGATGGCGGGTGACGGTATGCGGGCTGACGTTCAGAATGTCCGCCACGGCCTGCGTGGTATGCCCATCCGCAACCAGTTGCAGAACCTCCCGCTCCCGCGGCGTCAGCTCGGTCCTCTCCCTGTCCTGGGCCTTCACGCGAGCCATATCGATCGTGGGAGTAACGTAACGCTCCCCTTTCAGGACCATCCCCAATGCTTCGAACAATTCATCGTCCATCGCGTGCTTCAGCAGATACCCGCGTGCTCCAGCGCGCAGCGTCTGCGCCACAAATTGCTCGTCGTTATGCATCGACAGCACCACCACCGCAAGCCGCGGCCATTGCTTATGAATGCGGCGCATCGTCTCCAGCCCGTCGAGCCGAGGCATCGCCAGATCCAGCAGAACAAGGTCCGGCAGGTCCATCGCAAACTGCTCCGAGAGCTGTCGCAGGGCCTCTTCTCCGTTATCGGCTTCGCTCACCACCTCGTACCGCCCATCCATACGCAGCAGGGCCGCCACGCCTCGTCGCACCAGCGCATGATCGTCAACCAGCAGAACTCTAGGCGGCTTCGTGTAGCTCATGGAAATGGCACCCTTACGAGAATCTCAGTCCCTTGTCCCGGTCTGGAGCGGATCGAAAGACGAGCGGGAAGCATATCGGCGCGTTCCTTCATGCCTCGCAAACCGAGGCCGGTGTGCTGCGCCGAATCGTCGAAGCCTTTTCCGTCGTCGTGTATCGAAAAGAATATCTCATCTTCGTCGCGCGCCAGCGTCACATCAATGCGCGTCGCCCCGGCGTACTTTGCCGTATTGGTCAACGCCTCCTGCGCAATGCGATACAGAGCCAGCTCCACCTGTTCCGGCAGACGATCGCACGCGCTCGAAAGATCGAGAACGATCTGGATATCGAGCCTCTGCTTGTAGTCGAGCGCAAGCTGCCGTAACGCTCCATGCAGGCCCAGTCGATCCAGCGTCGGCGGCCTCAGATGTCGCGCCAGATTGCCCAGCAGCTCCGTCGAGTTGCCAACCTGCACTCCAAGCTGCGCGACCTCCTCGCGAAGCTCCGGAGGAACCTGCCGCGAAAGCACCTTGAGCCCCAGTTGGATGGCAATCAGCGCCTGCCCTGCCTCATCATGCAGTTCGCGGGCGATATGCTTCCGCTCGTCTTCCAGTTGCAGCAGGTTGTGCGCGGACAACGCCTTGATCTGCTGCGTCTTGATCTCAAGCGCCTTCATCAACTGCGCATTGCGGATCGCCACCGCCGTCGTATTGGCCAGCGATTCGACAAACGCCGCGTCCTGCCATGTAAACGCGGTCTGATTGGCCCCCTTATGCAGCTCAAAAAATCCAATCACCTTCTCTTCCACGTCCTTGATAGGCACGCAGATCGCACGCTGAACATCGAACAACGTAATCAGCTCCGGATCGGCAAGCCTGTCGTCGGGGTATTCGTTCGAAAGATAGGGAAACTCATTCTCCAGCACATAGCCCGGAAGCCCTTCCATCGGCACCCACGTGCGTGACCACTCATGCCACAGGCCACGATGCCAGTAGGCCTCGGAAGCCATACTGCTCGCCCCGGAGGGAGAAGCCGGCAGCACCAGTCCCGCAAGTCCTCCATCCGCCTTCAGGAAGCGCGTCGCATGTTCCACCAGCCTGCGCACAAGCTCCGAAGGGTTCAGATGCTGATTCACCGCCGCATTGAACGCCAGCAGAATCTCCAGCGCCTGCGTCCACTCCTGCATCCGGTCGAAGAGCCGTGTCCTCTCCAGACCAATCGTTCCCTGCACCGCCAGCGTCTCGGCAATTGCCAGATCATGCGGAGCAAAAGGCAGCCCCGTCCGATGATTCTGCACCTGCAATATCCCTACAACTAGCCCCTGATGGTTCAGCATCGGTACACAAACGGCGTTGCTCACTCCCGCTTCCACAAGGTCATCTCCGGGCACGCGTGCCCCCGGATGCGCAGCATCAAAAAGCGAAGACTGACGATGACTCAAAACCCACCGCGAGAGCGAGTTCACCTCACCCATCTCCGCCACCAGGTCCTGCGTCTTCTCAATCTTGCGATGGATATGCGAGGTCCGAAAGTAAGGAAGGTCCTGATCGTAAAGCTCCACCATCGCGAACTCCGCGTTCAGCAGATGCGTCGCCTGCCGCGCAATTGCCCGCGCAAGCATCCCCGTATCCAGCTCATGCAGAACCGCCTCAGCGCCGCTTCGCAAGGCCACAACCTGGGTGGCCAGATGCCGCGTCTCCGCCTTCAGCTCGGCGATCTGGCTCTTCAGCTCAAGATTCTCCTCGGCAGCCGAAACACTCTGGCGATCGGGCATCTTCTCACTCGCGCCCTGCGACTCAGGGCGATCAAAATCCGTCCGGCCTCGGAGAGCCTGCATCGCTCTCACACCCCCACAAGCCGCGACTGCTTCTCCTCAGCAAGGCAGGAAAGCCACTCTTGAACACCCACTCCGCTCTTTGCCGAGGTCGAAACAATCCTCATGCCGGGACGAACAGCCGCAATATTAGCCCGTGCAGCTTCAATATCGAACTCGCACGCCTCCGCCAGGTCCATCTTCGTAAGAACCGCAACATCGGCCGAATTAAAAATATTCGGATACTTCAAAGGCTTGTCCTCCCCCTCCGTAACCGAGAGCAGAACCACCCGCAGGTCTTCCCCCAGGTCATAGCTTGAAGGACACACCAGATTGCCGACATTTTCAATAAATAAATAATCCAGACGATCCAGATCCCAATCCGACAGATGATCCGAAACCATCTGCGCCTCCAGATGGCACCGCCCATCCGTATTGATCTGCTTCACCGGAACACCAGCCTCGGCCAACCTGCGCGCATCATTATCCGTAGCCAGGTCTCCCACCAGCGCGGCCACCGAACTCCCCTGCTCCCGCAGCTCTCGCAGCGTCCGCTGCAAAAGTGCGGTCTTCCCCGTCCCCGGACTCGATACCAGATTGATCGTCAGCACCCCAGCGGCATGAAGCCGCTCTCTCAGGCCGCGAGCGATCTCGTCATTTTTATTCAAAACCCCTTTGCGAATCTCCAGAACCCGAGCCTTCATCCCTTTGTCCTCTTACTCTGGCATCTCAATCTCAATCGACTCAATCTCCAGCTCGCGCCCCTGCCGGATATCTCCGCTTGGCGTATCGCACTCCGGACATCGAAACCGCTGCACGCTCTTCAACTCCACCTCTTTCCTGCAAACCCCGCAGTACACCCGCACCGGAAGCTCCTTCACATGCAGCCGCGACTCCGCCAGCAGCGTGTCCGCCGTAGCAATCTCATAGCCGAACTCCAGCGCCCCGCGAACCACCCCGGAAAGCGCCCCCAACCGCAGATGCACCGCGCGAACACGAACAGCTCCCGCCTCACGCGCACTCTCTCCAGCCATCTCCACGAGACTGTACGCTATGGAAAGCTCATGCATAAGGGTTCACTTCGAATCGCCCCTGAGCTTTCGCCCATAGTTACGCGCAAACGCAATCCCAAATCCCAGCGACGCCCGCACATCCGGATCGCGCAACGCACCCAGCAATCCGAAGATCCCCTTGGGAGCCGCCGCAGCATACTCCCCCTTCTTGCGAGTCTCCGTCACCGCAGCTCCTACATCGCCCACGGTCCGAATACTCTCCGGCGCCAGAACCCCAGCCTTGTGCAGCTCTGCCGCCGTGTCCAGAAGCCCTTGCACCTCCGTCAGCACCCCGGACTTCGCCACCTGCACTGCCGTATCGATCAACGCCGGAAGCGCCGCGATCAACTCCTTCAAATGGTTGAGGTCCAACCCTGCCCCAAGCTTTTTCGCGTCGCCCACCGACTCCGCCACCGACTCAACAATCCCATCGCTCCTCTTCAGAAAGCCATCCGCCGAAGACAAAGCAAACGAGGCAAGGTCAAGATGGTCCAGCAGACCATGCAACGAGGCAATCGTCTCAGGATCGCCAAGACGCTCCAGCAGTCCGGACGAGAGCACACGCCCAAAGGCCGGACTGCTCGCAAGGTCCGCAGCCTGCAAACCCGTCTGCGTCAGTTGCGGCAGCTTCTCCACCAGCTTCTTCGCATCAGGAGCGATCCCGATCTGTCGCAGCTCTGCCACATTTTCAGCCATCGAGTTGGTCAACTCATCCCCACGGCGAAGCAAGCCATCCGCCGCATCTGCCGCAAAGACGATAATATCGAGCCGATCCAGCAGCCGATGCAGCAGCTCGGCCGTCTCCGGACGGTCCAACCGCTCTATCAATTCCTGAGTCCCCGGTCTCTCAGCCACCGCAAACGTATCCATCGCGCACCCCCTCAGACGTCGATACCCGGCGATTTTATAACTCTGTGGGCAACGCTGGTTATGGCATGAACTAGCCATTTTTCCGGCTGCCTCTTCTACCCCACTTTTCTGAGTAACAATCAGATGGATTATTCTACTCGCGATACTCTCCCCACCATGGCGGACATCCCCCTCACCTCGGCAACACGCAAACGCATCCAGGTCAAAGGCGTCGTTCAGGGAGTCGGATTCCGTCCCTTCGTCTACAAACTGGCCCGATCGCTCGATCTCTCAGGACACGTCTTCAACTCCTCCTCTGGCGTCACAATTGAAATCGAAGGCCCCGAAGACTCCACAGAAAAATTTATTCAGCAACTCAGGCAGAATCCTCCGCAATTAGCGACAGTCTCAGAAATCAACATCTTCATCCTCGAAAACCGAGGAGACAAAGATTTTTCCATCCTGCCCAGCCGTGAAGAAGCAAACGAGTTCGCCCTGGTCCCCCCGGACACCGGCACCTGCGAAGCCTGCTGGCGCGACTTCGGCGACCCTCTCAACCGCCGCTACGGCTATCCCTTCACCAACTGCACTCACTGCGGCCCACGCTACACCATCATCCACGAAGTCCCCTACGACCGTGCAACGACGACCATGTCGGAGTTCACCATGTGCAGCGCCTGCCAGGCCGAATACGAAGACCCCGAGAGCCGCCGCTTCCACGCCCAGCCCAACGCCTGCGCAAGCTGCGGCCCCGCACTGGCCCTGCTCCCGCGCGGCTCCTCCCTTGCAGATGCATCCTTCACCAGCACGGACTCCCCCGCAATCATCCAACAAGCCCGGCAACTACTGCGCGAAGGAAAAATCCTAGCCATCAAAGGTCTAGGCGGCTTCCTCCTAGCCTGCGACGCCACCAACGACACCGCCGTATCCGAGCTGCGAAGGCGCAAACGCCGTCCCAACAAACCCTTCGCCCTCATGTACAGAGACATAGCCGCAGTAAAAAAACTCTGCGTCGTCTCCAACGAAGACGCCGCCGCGCTCCTCTCTCCAAGACGGCCCATCGTAGTCCTGCCCCGCAAAACAAAGACTCCACTCTCCCCCCACATCTCCCCCGGAGACAACACCGTAGGCGTAATGCTGCCCTACACGCCCCTGCATTACCTCTTATTCAGCGACTCCCCCGAAACCGACTCCGACTTCCTCGCACTCATCATGACCAGCGGCAACCTAAGCGAAGAGCCCATCGTCATCTCCAACGACGAGGCCCTCACTCACCTCGACAACATCGCCGACTGGTTTCTCCTCCACAATCGCAACATCGCCACCCGCGTAGACGACTCCGTAGTCCGCACCTACGCAGGCCGAGAACGCGTCTTGCGCCGCTCCCGAGGCTTCGTCCCCCAGGCCATCGATCTCGGAATCACCATGCAAGAGGTCATGGCCTTCGGAGGCGAACTGAAGAACACCTTCTGCCTCACAAAGAGCCGTTACGCCATCCTGAGCCAGCACATCGGAGACCTCGAAAACATCGAGACGATGCAGTTCTTTGAAGAGACCGCATTCAAAATGCAGCGCCTCTTCAAAACCTCGCCCCGAATCGCCGCCTACGATCTTCACCCCGGCTACATGAGCACCCGCATGGCGCTGGCCTCCGGTTACGAGCACAAGATCGGCGTCCAGCATCACCACGCTCACATCGCAAGCTGCATGGCGGAGAACCACCTGCAAGGCAAAGTCCTAGGCGTGGCCTTCGACGGCACCGGCTACGGCACCGACGGAGCCATCTGGGGAGGCGAGTTTCTCGTAGCCGATTTCGCCGCATTCACACGCCGCGCCCACCTCCGCTACGTCCCTCTTCCCGGCGGAGACGCGGCAACACGGCATCCCTGGCGCATGGCCCTGGCCTACCTGCGCGATACCTTCGGCCAGCATCTTCCACAAACTCTTCCCTGCTTTCAAAACATCCCCGAGAAGCAGTTCGATCTGGTAAACACCATGATCTCCCGCAAAATTAAAACCACGGAGACCTCCTCAAGCGGTCGTCTCTTCGATGCCGTCTCCGCCCTGCTCGGACTCGCCACAGAAGTCACCTTCGAAGGCCAAGCCGCCATCGCGCTCGAAGCAAACATCGCACAAGGAGTAACCCGGCGCTACGGCTTCCATATCGAAGAAGCCGAGCCAATGATCCTCGATCTTCGACCAACGATAGAAGCTATCGTCCACGATCTCTCTTCAGGCAAGCCAAAGGAAGAAATAGCCGCCTGCTTCCACAACACCCTAAGCGCAGCCATCGTGGAGGTCTGCTGCCGCATCCGCACCACCGACAGCCTGAACCGCGTATGTCTCAGCGGAGGAACCTTCCAGAATCTCTACCTCCTCCATCAAACGACAACGGAGCTGCAACGCCGCAACTTTGAAGTCTTCCTCCACGCCGCAGTCCCGCCAAACGACGGCGGCCTGTCCCTCGGACAAGCCGTCATCGCAAGCGAGCGTTGGAAACAAGGCATGTAAAGAGCCGGTGCCGCAACTCACCGGCCCACACTATCAGAAGCCATACGATGACCGTACACAGTGGGAGAGGGCAAATCGGCCACCGCATGGACTCCCTATTTCGCCGTAACTAACAGCGAAACCCTTCGATTCTTCTCGCGTCCTGCTTCGGTCGCATTGTCCGCAACAGGATGCGCGTCTCCATAACCCTTTGCGTCGAGCCTCGCCTCATCAATCCCCCGCCCCCGCAGTTCGCGCATCACATCGTCCGCGCGGTTCTCCGACAGCTTCAGATTGGCTTCCTCATCGCCGCTGTTATCCGTATAGCCGCCAATCCTGGCCCTGACCTTCGGATAAGCCTTCAGAACAGCCGCAATGTTCCGCAACTGCTCCAGCGACGACGCCTTCAGCGTAGCCAGCCCCGCATCGAAGGTAAGCCGGTCGAAGTCGAACCACGTAGCTCTATCCACCGGCTTCGTCCTGTCCTCGATGAAATCAATCAGCCTGTTCTCGATCCCCAACCGCGGGATATGCAGCGTCGTCCCATTCGGAAGCCGACGCTCAACAAACTCTCCCGGCGACCACGGAGCCGGCGTTGCGGCCTGCACCACGGAAGACGTCACAAGCTGTTGCCGCGGATTGTAACCACGAAAGATCGACCACCCCAGCAGCGCCAGTGCCAGCAGTCCAATCAACGGGATCGACGCCCTCACCCTGCCGTAGTCGTTCTCCTTCGATATCGGCTTGCCATCAATCGAGGAGACAGACGAACCGGAAAGCAGGCTGCCCAAACCAGGGGGAAGCGCCCTCTGAATCCTGGCCGCTTCCAGATAAATCATGCTCGAAAAGGACGCTACATCCAGATTCCGGTCCTCTATCTGCTGCCCCAGGAAGCCCGCCGTCAGCGGCGCGGCCAGCGCCATCAACTCGTCTCCGGCAAACGCCCCAAGCCCGGCGTGGTTCTCCACCAGGTATTCAATCGACTTCTGCCGATCGCCAAACGCCATCGACGCCAGTCTCGTCCCTTGCTCAGAAGTAAAAGAAGGACTCGCGCCCGTGGCCAGATAAGGAAGATGGCTCAGGACGCAGCTCATATTCGATCTACGCACCACGTTGAAGAGCTGCATCATAAAGCCGGGCTCGCCCACATGGTGCGCGATTCCGCCAATCAGCGTCGCAACGCTCATATCGATTCCGTCTTGGACCGCGAACGAGGACTCCCCAAGCCTCAATGCCAGAGAGCTTATGACCTGCGAAGGCACCAGACGCGTGATCGAGTCGACGATTGAGTTCATCCTGACCGCTTCCCTTGGCATTTCCAACCTCCTTAGCAGCGCTGCAACCACGAAAACCTGCATCAGCCGGAGATACCCTGTCCCGGCCAGGCTCGCAGGCAACCACGTCGGTTGCGGCGCCGATGGCTGCTCCTGCGGCCGGACCGGAGACATTGCTCCCCGAGAACAAAATCACGGGCCCCTTCTACTGGAGGGATTTTTCTCCTGATTTTGCCCTTCACTCATCAAGACAACCGTCCCGGACGGAAAGTCACATCGGGATCACTTTTTTCGAGGGAATAAGAAAAATACCGCGCACGTGACATTCTCACCGCCGGAAATGTCTTTAAAAGAGTGGGGAAAGTTATGAGATGCTAAGACTGATTATGAACAGCTCTTCCGCCGGCTGGGCCAGCCCGACTTCCGATTCAGATGAAGAACTCCTGATGCAGGCGCTGAATGCGCCGGAAGGCGATCTTCGTGCCTTCGAGAAACTGGTCCTGCGCTACCAGAAGCGAGTCGTCGCCAACTGCCGCAGTATCACCCGCGACTCCAGCATCGCCGAGGACCTGGCCCAGGAAGTCCTCGTAAAAGTCTTCTTCGGCCTCAAGGGATTCGAAAGAAAATCCTCCTTCGGACGCTGGCTGCAACGGATTAAAATCAACCACTGCCTGAACCACATCAAGAAACAGGGCGGACGCTCCTTCGTCGAAGTAGGAGACCCCGAGGTAGACGAATACGATGAGCTTAAAGTCAAGGTAACGGCGGAGCAGATGGCAGGAACCATCAGCGAACGGAAGATCATCAGCACCGTGCTGGAGTCGATGCCGAGCACCCTCAGGATTCCGCTGGTCCTCTGCGACATGGATGAGCTGTCGTATGAAGAGGTATCGCAGTCTTTAGGAATCGGCCTCTCAGCAACCAAGATGCGAATCAAGCGGGCTCGCGAAGAGTTCAGGACCCGCTACGAAAAAGCGCAGGCTTTTGGCACGGCAGCAGCGGGGGGACGATGAGCGACGACCCCATGGATTCAGGAAGCAACAACGCCGAAGAGATCGATCCCGGAGAGCCCATCGCCGTATTGGCCGGGTTCGAGCACGATGTCTCCACCGGCCTCGTCGCCCGCATTCGCCGTACCATCGGCCGCCGCACCACCGCGGCACAGGTCACCAACTTTGCCTTCGACATGCCCTTCGCCATCTTCAAGGAATTCTGGCTTGTCGTCATGGAATTGCTCAACACGCAGAAAACGGGAAAGGATGCCGGGAGATGAAAGAAAAGCTTTTTGCAGCATTTGCCAACCTGGGAAACTCGGTTGTCTCTGCTCTGCCCAAGGTAGTCGTAGGAATTCTGATGGTGATCGCAGGTCTGGTCTTCGCCAAGATCATCGAGATCGTATTGCGCACCATGCTTGTTCGTCTGCGCTTCGACAATCTCATGGAGAAGGCTGGCATCGACAAGGCCCTGCAAAGAATCGGCCTGCGGCAACAGCTCAACCTCTTCCTCCCCAAGCTCGCTTATTTTCTGGTCCTGTTCCTGCTCGCTAAAACGGTCAGTGATGCACTCGGCCTGGGAGCCATCTCCAACGCCATCGGGGCCTTCTTCTCCTACCTGCCGAACATCGTCGCGGCCCTCCTCCTTCTTATCCTCGGAACGACCGTAGGCCAGTTCGCCGGACAGATGGTAACGCAGGCGGCGGAAAGCTCCGGCATCGACTCCGCCCCCACCCTGGGGAAATTGGTGTCATCCCTGATCGTCTTCATCGTAGCCATGATGGCGATAGCCCAGTTGAAGATCGATACGGAGATGATCCGAATCGTAACCAGCTTCTTCCTCGGAGCAGGAGCTCTCGCCTTCGGACTCTCATTCGGACTGGGCACGCGAGACATAGTACGCAACATCATCACCGGCTTTTACGCCCGCAAGATTCTGGCCGTAGGCAAGCCCCTTGAGATCGCAGGACAGAGCGGCACCCTCACCGCAATCACCGCAACCCACACCATCCTCGACCACAACGGCCACGACATCCTCGTAGCAAACTCCAACCTTCTGGAACAAACAAGCAAACAGAACAGAGAATAGAAACCTCTGCTCCTGCCATCGCTGTTGTCATGCCACCCTCAACCAGCTCAAATGGGGTCCGGCTTCATCGTTGTGAAGCCGCCCCCGGCTTTGCTGGCGGGGGCGGTGGGCATTCGCGCAAAGCGCGAACCGCTTTCTCTCACCCCGCCCCAACTCCGTCGTTTCGACCGGAGCAGCGCAGCTTCATCGCGCTGCGAAGCGGAGAAATCCGCTTCTCCACCCATACCCCACCCAAGCCCATAAGCTCCTACAGGCATCGAACCTGCTCGACCGCATCCAGCACGCAGCCACAAAAAAGCCTGTTCCAGCCACAATTTACCAGCCCTCTGACCACGCACTTTTCCGTATCGGGTAAGATACAAAACTCTCCAATATCTCCGACTGCTCAACCCCACCTGGATAGCGGACGACCGCCGCGACGACACCGTTCCCGGCACAGTCTTCGTCTTCGAACGATGGAAAAACCGCGCCAATCGCGACTATTTCGTCCATACCTGGCTGACCGTCCAGCCCCTCGAACAGATGCGCAACGCCACCCCCGCTCACCACCGGCAACCCATCCATCCGCATCCCACTCTTCCAGCGCGGATACAGCCAAAAAGATTTTCCCTGCCCGCCTGAAGACTTATCACGCACACTAACCAACGCAATATCAACCAGATAAACCTAAAACCTAAAGATCCGTCTCCATAATCCCACCCACAAAAAAGCCCGCTCCCCCAAATTCCAGGAACGGGCTTTTCCAGTCATATTCTTCCAACTACTTAGGCATAGGAACCGACTCCGCCTTACCAACCCCACGCTCAGTAAACCAAAGCGTATCGCCTGCAGGCTCCACGCCGGTAGGCGTCTTAAGTCCATCTTTAACAACAGTTACGCTCCCCTTGTCCCCATTGATGGTGATAGCAGTGATCTTCCCGCTACCATTCTCCGCAACAAAAAGCTTTCCATTCGCCGCCCGCATTCCATCCGGCCCCTTCACCGGCTGGTCCATCCAGATATCCACGGGCTGCCCCGGCTTACCGGACGCATCCACGGGGATGCGGTAAAGCTTATTAAAAATCACATTATTCACGTAAAGCGTTCCATTCAGGAAGGTTATGCCGTCAATGCCCATAAGCACCCGGCTCTCCAGAAAGAGCTCGGCCGTGGAGGCCCCAGCCGCCAGCCTGTAGATCCTGCTGGTGGCTGTATCGCTGATATACAAGGCTTTATCCGGCCCAATCGCAAAATCATTGCAAGTAGTGTTGTCCCCCGGCAGGTTCCAGCGGACCTTCGGCGCACCGGTGGTAAGGTCAAATCCTCTCAGCGAGGTATGCCGCTGCGCCGGAGTCGTGTTGGGCACAGGCGTCAACTGACACGTCCACAGCGTATTGCTGGAGCCATCCGCCAGCATCCCAAAGAAAAACGTCCCGGCCCCTTCCGCACTGGCATCAATAAATTTCTCCGCAGTAGACGACCCCGGACGCACCTTATAGACGAACGGCGAGCTGGCGCTGCCAACGATCAGCACGCCGCCCGGCGCCACAGTCAGACTTTCCGGCTGCGATTTCGCATCGCCGATCAGGATGTCGGCTGCTGCCGCAACCTGCGTAAAACTCACGACCAGGGCAAGTCCGGTTGCGAAACGCCGAGCATTCGAAATAAACATCGTCAAGTCTCCTCAGATAGAAATCGGGTGGAAATAAACAACTGAAGTCAGGTTTGATTGGCCGGTTCAGTATACGGAATAAGAAGCCAGCCTCTCATGAAGAAGTCCGCTCAATCGCAGGAAAGTTCCGGACAAATGCACAAGTTTGGCCGCCACCTGAAACGAAATTATATGATTTGAATCGAGATAGATACGCATGATCCTCCGGCATCTCGAATTTCTTACAGTCCTGGCACGAGAAAAGCATTTTGCGCGAGCGGCTGTCTGCTGTCACGTAACCCAATCCACGCTCTCCGCAGGGATCAAGCAGATGGAAGAGAGCCTCGGTGTCCTTCTGGTCGACCGTGGACAACGCTTCATAGGCTTGACCCCGGAAGGAGAAAAGGTCCTTGAATGGGCGAAGCACGTCATTGTGGACTACGAGAGCCTGCAACAGAACCTCTCCGAGATGCGGCGAGGACTGGCAGGATATTTGAAGATCGGAGCGATACCAGTCACGCTACCGGTGATCTCCATGCTCACAACACCGTTTGCCAAGCGTCATCCCCATACCCACACCGTCATCCGCAGCCTGACCTCCATTGAGATTCAAAGAGGCATCGACGAACTCACACTCGACATCGGAATGACGTACCTCGACAACGAGCCTCTAGCCAGAGTCCGCCGACTCCAGTTGTACTCCGAACACTATATCTTTCTGACTCGCCAAAATCCGAGTCTGGGAGACCGCAAAACGATTCCATGGGCAGAAGCAGCGAACTATCCTCTTTGTCTGCTGACCTCCGACATGCAGAATCGCAGGATCATCGATACGCACTTCCACGAGGCCGGAGCGGAAGTCAATGCTGCCATCGAAACAAATTCCCTCATTACCCTGTGGTCTCATCTGAAGTTTGGCCAGTGGTCCACCGTTGTGCCGAATTCTTTTCTTTCACTCATCGGCAACGTCGATGGACTCGTTGCGCTCACACTCGTCGAACCCGAAGCATCGCACGTCGTCGGCCTCGTCGCTTCGGATCGTGATCCTCTGCCTCCCGTAGCCCGCGCCTTTCTCGACCTGGCCAAACAAGCGAATCTTCACGAAGAGATCACCCGGCAACTCGCACATCTGCACCTGTGATTCACCAAGCCGTAATGATGATCGATAACTTCGATTACCCCATTGAAGACCTTTGTTTGACCATCGTTGTTCCCATTTGAGAGTGTTGTTTCCGTAATTGGAGGAAACAATGGCAAAGATACTTTGTGTGTTGTACGACGATCCAGTCACCGGATATCCCAAGAGCTATGCTCGCAACAACGTTCCCAAGATCGACCACTATCCCGGCGGCCAAACAGCTCCCACTCCGAAGGCAATCGACTTCACACCTGGTGAGCTGCTCGGCAGCGTCTCCGGCGAGCTTGGCCTACGCAAATACCTCGAAGGTCTCGGCCACACCCTCGTCGTTACGTCGGATAAGGAAGGCCCGGACTCGGTCTTCGACCGCGAATTGCCGGATGCCGATATCGTCATCTCGCAGCCCTTCTGGCCTGCTTACCTGACGCCGGAGCGCATCGAAAAGGCAAAGAAGCTGAAGCTGGCGATCACGGCCGGCATTGGTTCGGATCACGTCAACCTCGAATCCGCCATCAAGCACGGCGTCACTGTTGCCGAAGTGACGTACTCCAACAGCATCAGCGTCTCCGAACACGTCCTGATGATGATCCTCTCCCTGGTGCGCAACTATCTTCCGTCCTACGAGTGGGTCCTCAAAGGTGGCTGGAACATCGCAGACTGCGTGGAACGCTCTTACGATCTCGAAGGGATGCATGTAGGAACGGTTGCCGCAGGCCGCATTGGACTCGCTGTATTGAAGCGTCTTAAGCCCTTCGACGTAAAGCTGCACTACTTCGATCAGCACCGCCTGCCGCAGAACATCGAGCAGGAGCTTGGGCTCACCTATCATCCCAGCGTTGAGGACATGGTCAAAGTATGCGACGTCGTGACGATCAACGCGCCGCTGCACCCCGGCACGCTCGACCTCTTCAATGATGAACTGATCGGAAAGATGAAGCGAGGCGCCTACCTGGTGAACACAGCTCGCGGCCTCATCTGCAATCGTGATGCCGTGGTTCGCGCACTGGAGAGCGGCCAGCTCGCCGGATACGCCGGTGACGTCTGGTATCCGCAGCCAGCGCCGAAGGATCATCCGTGGAGAACGATGCCGCATCATGGCATGACGCCTCACATCTCAGGCACGTCGCTTTCTGCCCAGACCCGCTATGCCGCAGGCACACGTGAGATATTGGAGTGCTTCTTCGAAAACCGGCCCATCCGCGACGAATATCTGATCGTGGACGGAGGCAAGCTCGCCGGAACCGGAGCGCACTCCTATACGGTAAAGAAATAAAAATATCGTTCAACCAGGATGAGACGGGCGAAGCCATTCTTCGCTCGTCCATTCTTTTAGGAGTCACGAATGACGCGCGAAGAACTCTCCGCAAAGATACTGGATGCAAAACGAAGGAAGGGACTTTCATGGAAGCAGATCGCAGAAGCCATCGGCCCTAGCTCACCGATCCTATACACTGCCGCGCTGCTCGGTCAGATGACGCTCACCAAAGAAGAGTCCGTCAACCTTGCAACACTGCTGGGATTGGATGAATTCGAAGCAACCCTCCTGACAGAGCCGCCCTATAGAGGTTCCCTGCCCACAGCTCCGCCGAGTGATCCATTAATCTACCGCTTCTACGAGCTCGTGCAAACCTACGGCACAACCTGGAAGGCTCTCATCGAGGAAGAGTTCGGCGATGGCATCATGAGCGCGATCGACTTCGATATGGAGATCCAGCGCGAAGAGAATCCGAAAGGGGATCGTGTACGCATTACGATGTCCGGGAAATTCCTTCCCTACAAGCGCTACTAGGCAAGCTTGACGAACTTCAGCGCCACTGAATTCATACAGTAGCGCAGACCTGTCGGCTTGGGCCCGTCATCGAAAACATGTCCCAAGTGAGCCTCACACCGTCGGCACGAGACCGCAGTGCGCTGCATACCTAGCGACACATCGGTACTTTCACGAATATTCTCTTTGGCGATTGGCTGCCAGAAGCTGGGCCATCCCGTACCCGATTCAAATTTTGTAGCGGAGTTGAAAAGTACCGTATCGCAGCAGATACAGTGATACAGTCCCTTATCATGCAGATTCCAATTCTTGCCGGAATAAGGCTGTTCCGTTCCCGCACGCCGCGTTACCTCGAACGCAAGGGGAGATAGCTGCTGCTTCCACTCTTCATCGGTTTTAATGACCACAGGCAGAGTAACGATATCGCCCCGCTTCCCCGAATCAGAAAACTCCACGATTCTGACCTCCTTCGGAGAATCAACCTTCGCCTGAACGATCTCAGTTCCACGCCAAGACCTGACTGCGATCGCAGCCATAGCGCCACTCCCAACGAAAAGGAATGTCCGTCGAGTTATGCAGCTTCGGCTACTATCCTGTCTTGAAAGCATGACGCCCTCCTATTCATCTCATCCAAACGTGAAGGAAAAGGCCTGTAATCCAGGCTCCAGAAACTCAATAGTGAAGGTGTGGTCCGCAACGGTTCCCTTCTGTCTCACCAATTGATACAAGCGGTGATCTGTCACCACGCCATTGCCTTGAGCATCCGTATCGACTCCATGATTCTCACCAGGAACCCGTCCGTCAATTGTTACCCGAAAGCGAACAGGCTTTCCATCAGCAGTCGAACCAAGTACAAGATGGAGGTCCCGGGCATGGAAACGGAAGATAATCTTTCCACCAGCAGATCTGAGCACTGCAACCTGCTGACGATCCATCCATTTACCCCCAAGCCCCCACTCATTTAGCTGAAGGTGATTCGGCTCAGCGTAAAGCTTTTCTACATCTCGCTTGATTCCTCCTGAAGATGCAAAGCGTTCCGCGCGTTCATATCCGATGTATGTCTCAGGAGAGCGAGCATCGTTCGTATCCGCGGCAGCCTGAACCCCCTGCCCATGAACACTCACGGTACTTGTTGCCATCGGTTTCGCGTTAGCTTCCTGAAGTAACTGCTGTATCCAGCGTTCGGACTGGTCGTACTCCCCTTCGCCGAAGTGCTCGTAACGCACCTTGCCTTTCGCATCGATGAAGTAGTGGGCAGGCCAATACTGATTGTGAAACGCATCCCAGATCGCATCATTGTTATCGAGCGCAACAGGATAGCCAATGCCAAATTTATTCACTGTCTTCTGAACATTTGGCATCTGCTTCTCGATATCAAACTCAGGAGTATGAACTCCTATCACGACTAGGCCGCTATTCTTATATTTCTCCGCCCAGGCGCGAACATAGGGTATCTCGCGAATGCAGTTAATGCAGGAATAATCCCAGAAATCGACAAGAACAACCTTGCCTTTAAGCTGCTTTGCTGTCAGAGGAGTGGAATTGATCCATCCGGTCGCACCAGACAGACCAGATAACGGGAAGTTTCCTACAGCACTTGATTGCTGCTGCGCCTCAACCAGAGGTGTGCTGGCAGTCATACACGCTAGAGCCGCAACAAGCGCAACCGACTTCATATTTTTCCAAAAGGAAACAACGGACATCGAATTCCAAACCTCTCCGTGGGCGGTACAAATACATTAGAAGTGCAGTCCCGCTCAAAAGCAGATCGATTGCTTAGACAATCAACATGAAAAAAGGTTACAGGACTCAACACCGCACAGGGCAAGCAGGTCAAACCTTAAACGATTTCAGCACCTGCTCCACATCAGCGAGTTGCAACAGAAGTTGCCTTTCATGCTCCTGAAAAAATGCCCGCAGCATATCGAGCTGAGATGTTGCCGAGCTGTTGCCAATGTCATCGCGAAGCTGTTCCGTTTTCCGTCGACAAACGCTGTAGAGGATTGGTCTAATCATGGGATGCACTGCCTGACGATCAACATCCATAACATTGGACGCATTAAAAAAGTTCTCAGTGATCGCCCAGCTAGGCGTGAGATTGCGTACCTGGTGCCGCCATCCGGAGGGCGTAAACATGGTCTCTCCCGCTTTCAATATCGCTCTGAAACAGCGTACTGTTCGGAACGCCGGAAACTTGTCGAAATCTGGATTAAAAGCATCAGCCACACCGCAATACGACTCAGGCAAATCATCCGGTGGAAATAAGACCCATTCTTTTTCACCGAAGATCTGGGTCAGCCAAGCGTGTGTTCCGCTTGTGTCAACGTGCAATGGAGAACCTGTCGATCGAGGCCCAATAAAAAACCATCGAAATGACGGTCTACTATGAACTGGAAAATCTGCAAACCAATCATCGACAAAAGCGGGAGTCTTGTAGTCATCACATAACTCGTCGCCGAAGTGAAGATCTTTGAGATATAGCGGACCATTCTTGACTGGATATTCATCCGGATTAAAGATGTATGCGATGTACTCGGAGAGGCGAGCTTGCTGCTTCTCATTGAGGGAGTCGGTCAACTCGACCTGAACCTCTCCATATTGTGTAACAAGCCACTCCCATGTCCATTTCTCAAGAGCCTGCCAGTTAGCAGAGGCATCCGTAATAATAAGCGGGATGCGAGGAATTAGATAATGGCTATAGAATTCCTCTGCGGTGATAGAAGATACAGAAGCAAGTTCTACTTCATTCGAAAAAATAGAATTGCCAGTCATGATATCCATTAGGTCCTCGACCTTTCAACATCCTATTGAGTTGCGCAAATGTCTCCCTACAGGGGCTACCCCTATTACTTCGCTCAAGGCACGAGTACAATTTTCCCGCACTGCTGATTTGACTCCATGTATCGATGTGCCTCGACAACGCTTGTGAGAGGAAAAACCCGGTCGACAGAAGGATTGATAACTCCCTCCTCTAAGCGGTCTAGGATAAACTTTTCGGCCTTCTTCCTCTGCTCAGGAAAACGAACCATGGAGAGATTTCTATACGCATGGACCACAACACACTTCTGCAGAGCCAACAGCAATGGAAACACGGTTAACTCGGTACTCAGTGTTCCGTACAGAACTATGCGGCCTCCAAATGAAGCTGCCTGTACTAATTTAGAGACCATGCTGCCTCCGACAGCATCGAACATGACATCGGCGCCTGCGCCTGAAGTAATTTCCGCAACGCGTGCAAGCATATCCTCCTCTGTCGTAACGAGAACATCGTACGCGCCGGAATCCATAAGATACATTTTCTTCAAGGGATTCCGTGTAGTAGCTATTACTTTTGCATTCACAGATCTCGCCATCTGCATAGCAATTGCTCCAACGCCACTGCTGGCTGCAGAAATAATTACATACTCTCCAGATGTAAGTCCCCCTGTATAAATTAATCCCCCATAGGCAGTTAATGCCGCCATCCAAATGGAAGCAGCATCTACCGCTGGCAAATACTCAGGACAAAGAGTAAGCGAATATTCAGGCATGACAACAAGTTCGCCATAGCTACCATATTCGTGCATGGAAAATATGGGAAGAGTGGCAACACGCTGTCCTTTTCTAAAATAAGTTACCTCTGAGCCGATCTGTTGAATAATGCCTACAGCCTCAAAACCGAGGCCGGAAGGATATTTATTAGGCACTTCAAGATATTTTCCTAACCGAAATGCCAGTTCAGCACGATTCAATCCAATCGCTTCAACAGACAGCAATACTTCATTCGCTCGCAGCTCAGGAATTGGCCGCTCCTCAACCTTGAGTACATCTGCAGAACCTGGTTCATAAAAAACAACAACACGTGGCATAACGATCACCTAGGAACTGCGATACGAATCTCGCAGCCAAGACTAGCATAACCACTGACAGGCGCAAGCACTACCACCTCACCTTTCAAATCAGCTTTTTGTACAAAGTGGCGGATCTCCTCGGTCGTGTATTTCTCTTCAGATCTGCTTTCCTCAACCCCAGCCTGACTTCGCAGTCTATTGAATATTTCAAGCGCTCTCGGATCTGCATCGCGACGTACTTCATGGATGAGAGCCACACCGCCAGGCGCAAGGCAACGACGAACCTCAATCAAAGCTGCGGATGGATCGGCCAGATGATGTAACGTTGACCGACTAGCGATAAAGTCCAGACTACCGTCGACAAAGGGAAGCTGATGCATATCGCCATGCACGACTCGGATGCGATGACAAAACATTTCCTTCTGGATGTTCTCCCGAGTCACATGCAGCATGTCCTCAAAGTAATCGAGTCCAATAAAATCCAGTTGATTAAATTCAGGCATTGATGCCAGTCGGAGCAAAAATCGGCCAGTGCCACAACCTGCATCCAGAAAGCGACGGCCACCAGGGTTACTACGAACCTCCTGACGAACCCGCAGAAGAAGAAGGTCGTCGAATCTCCCCAAAAAACCATTTGTAAAGCGATCATAAATCTGAGCCGAGTAATGCACCGGCATGTTCTCGCGCTGTTCCACACTCATGAGGGCGCTCCTACGTTATGTGCAGTCACATGTGCTACTGCATTGAGCAATAGAAATTCTCTATCTGATGGTTTTGATTCGGTGTCCTTTTGGACTTCCACAAGAATTCGATCAAGCATATCGGATGAAAAATAATATCCCCTTTTATTCAGATAGGCTTCTATGGCAGCACGTCCGCTATGTTTGCCAATAACAAGCACGGCATCTTTGCCACCCACCAATGCAGGGCGAAATGGCAAATATGTATCGATGTCTTTCATAAGCCCATCCTGATGCACTCCAGCCTCTGTTGAAAACACATGCGAACCAACAACAGACTTATTCGGAGCAACAGGAATACCTGTCTCACGAGCGACAAGATGGCTAAGTGAAGTCAGGTGGTCAAGCTTTACAGAATGCCTGCATTTGTATTGCTCCGAATGCACCGATAACGTAAGAGCAACTTCTTCGAGAGAAGCATTCCCAGCACGTTCGCCAAGTCCGTTTATGGTGCATTGCACCACACGTACACCTTCTTCAATTGCAGCCAGAGTATTGGCCGTCGCTAAACCAAGATCATCATGGAAGTGTGCGGCCAATGGAATCTTGTCTAGCGCGGAAACATGTTCCCGTATATATCGAATCGATTTACGCACCTGTTCAGGCGTCATAATTCCAACGGTATCCGGAAAAGAAACGGACGTAGCTCCAGCATCTATTGCCTCCTTATAGGCTTCACATAGAAAGTCGGGCTCTGTCCGTGAAGCATCTTCGGGGCTGAACGAGACCAGACGAAAGCTCTTACGCGCATAATGAATGCTGCTAGATATCATTTCCAGAATCTCAATCTTGCTTTTGCGCAATTTGACTTCCCGATGGAGCTTGCTTGTTGCCAGAAAGATATTAACCGAACTTCGAAATGGATTTGCATTTTCAAAAGCCACACGAGCAGCATCAATATCGCCGGGCAAAGCGCGGCAGAGCGCCATAACTACCGGCCCACGCAGATTAGCCGCAATAATTTTTACGGCCTCAGTCTCCGATGATCCACATGCAGGAAAACCCGCTTCTATTGAGTTGATACCGGCTTCTGCTAGAGCTTGTGCAATCAGAAGCTTCTGCTCTGGACGCAGAGAGGCACCTATCATCTGCTCTCCATCACGCAGAGTCGTATCACTCAATAGAACCTGACGTAAATGATTCGAATCAGTCATAATAGCGCACCATGAACTCCGCAACGCAGGCGGGAAGAACTCCGCCGTCACGTTCAACAGTCACCAGCCACACCGCTTGCGTTGAGCTCTTCAATCGCTCACATCGCATAAGACGGACACGTCCACGAATCAGAGAACCCACGGGAACAGCCGAGACAAATCGAACATAATTCACACCAGTAACCAGGCCGTACTGAACACCTTGCATCTTTACACCACCCATCAGAAAGTGAGCAGCCATGGCAAGACTAAATAAACCATGAGCGATCGTTCCCTTAAAAGGGGACTCCGTCTTCGCCCGCTCCGGATCGACATGAATCCACTGTTGATCCATACTAAGTTCAGCAAAAGTATCAATCTTCTCCTGCGTAATCTTGAGATAAGGAGTAAGAGCGACATCTTGATTCTGTAATTTCTGCAAATATTCAAATCCAGCAATAATATGCTGTTCCATTAAATCCATTAGCTAACCCTTTCCACAGCGATGGCAGCCACATTTCCACCAAATGCAAATGAGTTGGAGAGCGCAACCCGAATCTGTTGCTTGCGAGAAGCAGTACAGACAAGATCGATATCTTCAAAACCAGGTTCTGGATTATCCAACCATAGTGTTGCCGGCACGCAGTCGTTTTGCATCGCCAACAGAGTAGCAATAAACTCAACACTCCCTGTGGCTCCCAGAGAGTGGCCATGATGACCTTTAGTAGAACTCACAGCAACAGGGCTACCCCCATGTCGCCTTGTAAGTAGTTCCCGAATTGCAATTAGCTCTGCTTTATCATTCACTTCAGTTCCCGTACCATGGGCGTTGATATAGTCAAGACGACTCAAATTGTCCTCGCTCTGTCCCAACGCATTCCACATTACCCGAGCCCCTGTCTGCCCTGTCGGATCAGGAGAAGTAGGATGGTACGCCTCATTGACCGCGCTATAACCAATCATGCGCGCAAGTATATTTGCATTGCATCGCCTTGCCATCTCCTCTTCTTCAAGCACCACCAGTGCAAATGCATCGCCCAGCATCATTCCATCGCGATCTGCATTGAACGGATGGCAACCATTCTTCCCAATCAATCGAAGAATGTTGAACCCTGTCAGGGAAATATCGCTGAAGTACCCATAACCACCAGCGAAAACACGGCGCGCACGTCCCTGACGTATCCAGTCATATCCCGTTCCAATGGAGCTTGTTCCCGAAGCACATGCAGTTGAGATCAGCGACGATGGCCCCTTTACCCCTAGTGTTTCTGTAAGCTCATGCAGAAACGCAGCCGAGCTCAAGCTAGTGTGCGATTCGACATAACTACCTAGAGCATTTACTTCCCCTCGCTGCACCTTTAGAAAGTCTAGATAGCGTGACGTGGCTCCTCCATTCGAAGACCCCATACACAGACCAATATCATAGGGGGATAAGCCTTCAGGAGAAGATCCCAGACTATCCAGCACATCGGAGATAACCTCTCCCATCAAGCGGCTTGAACACAACTCAGCGCTGCGTGGATCGCTCGGCACCTCTGGAATAACCGCGGCCTCCTTTGAGCGGAATACCCAATGACTTACATCGAAGCGGGTAATATCTTTCCTGCCTGGCTGCATAGCGACCAGACCTTCCCAGAAGAGATCGATGCCACGTCCATATGGACTCCAGATCGCCATACCGGTCACAACAACAGATCTGTTCATAAGCTGCCTCCTCCATCCAACTCAATGCACTGACCGACAACGTAAGTAAAGTCTGGACGAGCAAGCGCCGAGACAACCGCTGCGACCTCATTAGCCTGTGCAATGCGGCCAATAGGGATGCGCTGTCCCATGTGGGTTAATGCTTCCCGGTCATTCGTACCGAGCATCTCCGTTTCCGTGAATGCCGGAGCAACAGCATTCACACGAATTCCCTTGGAGATCAGTTCACGTGCCATCCCCCGGCTCAAATTTGTAAGCGCTGCCTTCGAGGCGCTATATGCCGTCAATCCAATCTGCGGCTGAGAACCGGAGCGGGAAGAGATATTGATAATGGCACCGGACTTTTGTGGCAACATCAGACGAATCGCTGCCTGAGAGCAAAGTACGGTGCCCTTAAGATTTGCCTCAAAAACTTCAAGAAACTTACTCCATGGCGTCAGAGCAAAGAGCGCCGAGTGCGTAACACCTGCATTGTTCACCAGTACATCGAGTCTCCCATGTCGACGACGTATCTCTTCAAACATCCCGCGAACCTCATCGGACTCACATGCATTCGCTCGATAAATCCACGCATGTCCTCCATCACCCTTAATGTTGGCGCAAACACACATCGCCGCATCATGACGACTGACATAATTGATAACAACGGTATAACCATCCTTTGCCAGCCGCTCACAGATAGCTCGTCCAATACCACGAGAGCCACCTGTAACAAGCGCGACTTTTTCGGTAGAGTCACCACTCATGGCCTATCTCCTATGACGAAGGCTGAGTTTTGTCCGGACATTTCCAGGCTTATCACCACTCCAAATCCATTCGAAATTGAGACCGGAGCTTCCGTAACTATATTGGTGTCAAAGGTCTCTTCTGTCCGACAAGTGCCAACCGTCGGCGGTAGCACCTTATCGCGCATAGCAAGAACCGCAGCGAAAAACGATGCACTTCCTGAAGCGCCCCACATTTCTCCTATACCACCTTTGATAGAAAAAATCGCTGGCCGATGAGGAAACACGGCGGAGATAGCTGCAAGCTCGGAGCTGTCGATAGAAGAAACTCCATTTGCGGCTCCTGAAATAAATACAACCTCATCTGGATCGACATTGGCCTCAACTAAACTACGACGAATTGCTTCAGCAATATCGTCTGTACTACGTTCCGCCGGATTCTTCCATGCAAGGCTATCTGTAACCGTACCGAAGCCTTTCAGATAAGCGAGCGGCTTGGCAGAGCGAGAAGATACGAAACCGGATCGTTCCAGTACAAAGAAGACACTTCCTTCACCGGGAATCAAACCATGCGATGAAGAACTATAAGGCTGACCGGCACCGCCGCTCGATCCTGCACAGCAACTCAACCGAGCCCTGTAGCACAGCTCTGAAACATACTCTGAGAGCTCATCCATACCACCCGCCACCATAACATCGGCACTATCACTGCGAAGTTGGTCCAGTGCGGCCCCGATTGCAGGAGGACCAAAGTGCATTGAACTTGGTCCACGAAGTTTGAGCTGTATTGCGAGCGAACCTAGAACACTATTCGCAATGGTCTGTACAAACTGCAAACCACTCGCACCGCTCGGTCCCTTCGTCCAAAGCGTCTCATAATACTGACCGATAATCTGATGCTGACCAAAGTTACGATTGATCAGCAGGCCAGCACGTTCTGGAGCAACACCTGTAAGCTCTCCAGCAGATCTCCAGGCCTCTTCCGCAGCCAGTCGTGCAAGCAATGTAGGACGTGTTGGACGCGATAGACCTGAAGATGGAACCTGCTCACTCAGCAGCTCGATCGACGGAGCAAGCATCGCAAGACTTGTACGTCCCAGGTGCGATCTCATAATCTCTGGCGCTCGTTCATTTCGCAAGAGTTTGTCCCACGCTGCTTCAACGCCAAGCCCATATGCAGAGACACACCCCATCCCCACGATTGCCGCGCTTGCATTCATCTAACCTCACTGCCTTTCTGTTGCTCTTCTGAAGAAGTAGATGCAGTAATTCGCTCATCAAATATAGCTAGCATCTTCTGCTCCTTCGAAGAGAGAGCACCCATCCCCTGATTCAACACAAAGTGAGTCGGCATCTCCGTTGAAGTAAGCCATCGACTATAAAACCTTCGCAACTGTTCGATGGATTGCAGCGAGCCCTTCCGCACTGACAACGTTGCAACTGGAACCTGCCCCCAAAAAGGATGAGACTGTGCATGAACCACAGCATTCATCACGTCGGGATGACGAAGCAGAACCGATTCGATCATCTCCGCCGCAATCAGAACACCCCCCCTGTTGATAGAGCGGTCGAGTCTTCCGCGGATATAGAGTCGTCCCTCATCAAACTCGCCAAGATCCGTGGTTCGCAATACATGATCGCCTCCCTCCACCCACACCTCATCAACATAAGAGCGCATCAACGAGCTACTGCGAACCCGAATCTCAGATATCCCATCCTGAGTTGCATCAATGCGAACCTCAAAATTTGGCAACGGCTTGCCAACACAAGCAGGATCGATCGGGTCGCGGTCGACGAATAGAGTCGCCACACGCGGTCCTGCCTCTGTAAGCCCGTAAGTAATGGCGAACGTAGTAGCTGGCAGAAGATCCATCGCATCTGCCAGAAGCTCTTTCGAAACTCGTCCAGCTCCCACCGTAACAAGACGCAATTCCGGACATCTTCGACCTGTAGCACGCAAGCCTTCAACAAAAATCTTCAGCATTGCCGGAACCGTCGAAAGCGTTGTAATTTTCCCTTCTTCCAAATTGCGACAAAGTGAAGGAGCAAAAAGAGGCTGACGCGGGCAAAAGAGCGTCGCTCCTACTGCCAGATGACATAAGCATTGATGGATCAGAGCATACGCATGAGCAACCGGTAATACAACCAGAGTGCGGTCTTCATCCCTAAGGCCAAGCGAACTTATATTGGAACGGATATTGGAAAGCACGGAACGATGCTGAAGAACCACACCTCTAGGAGAGCGTGTCGATCCTGAACTCCAGATAATAAGTGCAGGATCAACATCAATCACCGGATGCGTATGACTCACTCTATCCAAAGTTTTAGCCGTAAAGATACGGATTCCAGTAGGCATAACAACCTCATGCCATGACTCAGGAATGAGGTTCGCTCCGCTGAATTCAAAATCTGCCGGAGTAATTACACCTTCCAGATTTGAATCTACAGCCATCTGCTCCAGCCACTCCGTAGTGCGGCTTCTCTGCATTGGTGCAGCAACCGCACCCAGGCGAACAAGGGCAAAGAGTAAGATAAAAAAATCCGCCGAGTTATCGGCGATGAGCCCCCAACGCTGAAATCGTTCAATCCCGAAATCAGACAACTCCTTCGAACGCGCAATCGAACGCTCTCGCAACTCCGCATACGTGACGGATGCATTATCTTCGATCGCGACGCGCGTTCCATAGAAGCGTGCAGGCCAATCCAGCAGATCACCAATGCAGAACGGCGCGCCGCCCATCGCCTCACTCAAATTCATCATCAGCCCAGCCTTGGCGCTTCTGCTTTTTCATGAATCTCGCACCGCAGGTAATCTGCCAGTGTAGAGACGCTGAAAAAATCTGAGGCTTGAATGGTATCCAGAGGAGATTGAAATTTATCTGAAAGAGCCGCAAGAATCTCTAGACTATTCAGAGAGTCAAGCCCAATACCACCTGCAGCTTCAGCGCCAAAAAGCGGTGCGTCCTTCGCAATGCTATCTGGTGAAATAGAAAGCCCTAGCGCATCTACGATTGTTTGCTGAATAACTTCTTCTAAATGATCCATCGCATATCCTCCGGAAAAAATAAGTATTCTTACCTGCAAGATGTCACTCTTCAGACGATGGGAAAGGATTGCAAAGAAAACTTTATATCGTGTTTGGAATGTCTATCTGGTATTTCTCCGCCACATGCATAAGATTTGTCCAGAGATGCGACGAGACAGGAATACCATCGCGAAGACGCTGCTTCTCAACTCTCCCTTCGCGTTCGCCGGCCATCAATATATCTTCAAAGCCGGGAGCGATCCTCGCCCCCTTAAGAATCTTCTTCAGTTCATCGACCCTCGCAACGAAATTATCCAGCGATAGAAACCGCTGCACATCTATCGCGAGAAAAGTGTGACTCACTCCCGCTGGACGATCTCGGACTCGCAACGAGCCGACCTGATGTGCCATAGCACCCCCGCTCAACACTCCACAGAGAATTTCAATCGCAACGGCAAGGCCGCTGCCTTTAAACCCGGCGTCCTTCCCTCCGAGCGGCATCAGCGTGCCCTTCATCGCGGCGGTCGCACTCGTTGTCAGATCTCCCATAGCATCCAGCGCCCAGCCTTCAGGAATTGTCGCCCCTCCAGACAGTACGACATCGACAATCTTCCCCGCCGCTACTGTCGTTGTTGCCATATCAAGAACCCAACCTCCCGGAACAGTCACACAAATCGGATTCGTACCAAGCAACGGCTCGACGCCTTGCCATGGAGCGACCAGAGGCGATGCATTGGAGAAGACAATTCCGATACAACCTTCCAGTGCCATCATCTCTCCCCAAAATGCAGCCCTGCCAAAATGGTTCGAATTTCTTGCGACTACTAACCCGGTTCCAAATCCACGAGCAAGCCGAACCGCTTCCTCGCAACATTTTGCTGCAACAACTTGTCCTAATCCGTTCTCTCCGTCGTACAGGATGCAGCTAGAAGATTCTTCTATAACTGATCCCACAGATTTGGGATCGATATTTTTCGCAGCCAGTTGCTCAACATAGGGAGGAACCAACTGGATGCCATGCGAATCGACACCACACAAATTCGCCTTGACCAGCGACGTTGCCACACATGCAGCATGATCTACAGGAACATGGAGCCTACAAAAAATATCACAAATGAATCTCTGAAGAGCTTCATGGCATACCAGATTTTTCTTAATCTCTACAGGCATATCAGACTTTCAGTGAAACCTCGCGAGAGGATTTATCTTGGTTCTTCGAAGTCACTACCGGCAGAATAAAATGCGATTCATAGAGAGTACGCAATGCCAGTTTCAACTCAGTCTCTGAAAACATATGCTTAAGCGCACTCACAATCTCGGTGCCTCTCCTCTCCTGGCTCAGGGCCTGACATAGGGAATTCATGAGTGGTGTCATTGCAAGTGCGGTTCCGCATCTGAGACTCACAAGAACTTCCCCCTCAGACATCTTCAGAACCTCAACATTTTCAGCATTCATCCTCCAGTTCTTTTCAAGAAATCCCTCATCATCAAGAATGGAAGAAGACGGAAGCATCGGCTCGAAACGATTCCGCAAATTGAAATGGCACCATTCTTCCCAGCACGGCAGATCCGCGCGAACTTCACTTTCCAGAATGGAAACAAATGTCTGGGAAGCGCGTTGGCAGAACCCCGCAATCGTTTCAGAGGAGTGCCTGGTTAGCGGCGCTTCAAAACGGACAACCATGCCACCGATGCCATCATTATGTGTCACAGCGAGAATCAAGGGAGCGCCAGTCTTTGCGCTCACAAAGGCAAGCCCCATTCGAACCAATATCTGTGTCTCGCAGAAATCAACACTGACAGCACTTTGAGGAGACTGGCTGGCAGTTGTTCCAGTCAGGCCATCGAACCAGCCGATCAGCGTTCTTCGTTCACGAAGCGCACAAACCATCTTCCAGATCGCTGTAGGTTCTTCTGAGTTAATGTACTTTACCGGATCGATAAGAGTATCGGTGTAACTGGATTCACGTGCGTCCCAGCGTCGTTGCTCTTCTTGAAAGTTGGCCGCATCCATTAATAGAGTTGTCGGAAGGTCAGCCTTTTTATTCAGAACCAGAGGAATCCAATTGTAAGGACCAACTTGAAACGACGTAACAACAGCTCCTCGACCAGCTTCGTGTGCCTTCCGTAAATACTCCAGCCCTACAATCTTCACTCGCGATAACTCTTGATTGTTGATCCAGTACCGAAGATTATCGTTGCGCCTTCTGGCACAGCGAGCAGCGTGCGTCCACAACGTATCGCGTGCAATCGTCTTACGGAGTGCAAGCCGCATCCCTAAAAAACTAAGTTGCTCAATGTCGTTCAGAGTTGTCATAGAAGACAGCTTCCCTCCACGTCCCTGCTCGAAAAGACCGCTCCTAGCAATGTCATCAGAAGATGCAATCCACTCGATGCAGTTCTAAGATACTGATCCCGATCCGGATTGATCTCAACGATATCGACACCGACAACGCGACGACTCTTTCCAATCACAGAAAGAATCTCTTTCACTGCATCGAAAGATAGTCCACCCGGAATAGGAACATTGGTTGCAGGAGCAACCAAGGGATCCAGCACATCGATGTCGAACGATACATACACAGGCATACCTTCCGGAAAATTCGAGAGAACTCCTGCGGCTTTTTTCTGCAAGGCATCCGAAGCGCCCATAAGTACGTGATTCAAATTCAAAGAAGGCTGCTTCATCATTTGAAACCCTTTAAGACCAACGCTCACAAATGGCATCCCGGGATTTTCTTCAATAAGACATCTTGCGAAATTTCCATTCGTCGGCACACTGTATCTCCCCCGCTCTGCCAGGTCAGAGTGGGCATCCAAATGCAAAACAGCAATGGGTTCATGGCTCGCACTCAGCACTCCCGAGATTGTCCAATACGATATCGAGTGATCCCCCCCTAGAACAACCGGAACGCTTTTTAAAGCAACACATCTCCGCACAAGTTGAGACAAACGAACTCCATATCTCTCGGCTGGCTCTCCCAACTGCGGCACAACATCACCAGCATCCACAAATGTCACACCCTCTAAAACGTGGTGCCCAGCAGCAACATCGAACCAACCACGCGGAGAAAGGTCCGCATCTACTGCGTACTCCAACTGGCTGGATGCAACACGAATTGCAGCCGGCGCTGCTCTCGCTCCACTCCCAGTCTGACTTGAAAAATCCGATGGAGCCCCAAACACCGTGACCTGCGCTTCCCCTGCAGAGCCTTTTGGACAATTCAAAAATCTCGGAAAGAAATCCGATATAAGCCCCTGACCGGGTAACTCCTCAGCCGCTTCGACCAGCAACCCAGCATTCAAAAGCTTTGCCAGTGTTGTCGATGTAAGATTCCACTGCGAATACAGAGCCGCAATGTCTGTCGGCGAATCCAACGCCTTCAAACACTCCGCTACATCCTGCGAAATAACGAATTCAAGATTTGGTAAAGGTCCACGAGCCGTGTAAGACCCCGCAGCCTGCACCAGAAGTTCAATATGAGGAGAGCGCTGCAACAGAAACGGTCTCCTCATATTGTTTTGGTTAGCATAATCGTTCACAAATCACCGTTCGATACAGCATGAAACTTAGCTGTACGGCTATCAATTAGCCATGGGTGATCGCAGTAACTGCGGTGAGGCCATGCGCCAGAGCAGCGACCTTGACGACCTCTTCAGCAGCCAGACCAGCAGCAGAACGGCTGGCAGCCTGCGCGCCCAGCCCGACGTGAAGGATGCCGTTTTGCAGAGAGGCGGATGCAGTTGCTTTGCTTACAGTGGAAAGAGATGCGCCGTGACCTGCGACAAACACGGTAGCCGTGTCTGCGCCCGCAGGCTTAGTGTAAACAGCGTCAAACTTTCCACTCTTGGCAAAAGCGGCGGGAATGCTCTTGGGAATGACAAGATTAGCCATAGAAACCTCGGATGATTTTTTGAGATTTGGCCCGGGAGGAAACTTGTTATCCAGATATCAGTCTTTTGACTGAGAAATTACGTGGTTGATCCTATAGAGCAGTCATACAAGTGTCAAGTTTTAAAAGAATTTACCGAAAGCACTTCGACCTCTATCTAACTCTATCTCCCGGTAACCTTCGTACTATGCATCAGAAGTCGCGCTCATCCCTTTGCAATCGTTTGCGTTCCCTCGCGAGATCTCCGATCTGCCTGATATGGTGAAATCCATGCGTTCGATGAAAACGACGCCATTCTGCAACACTCAGCGGACCGATGTCAGGATGATCAAGTATCTTCATCTTCGCCCCGAACAGGCTCTCCGCAGAAGAAAGCCGTTCGTTCATTGTGCCAAGTGCCTGGTGAAATTGTTTCAGCGAGCCAGCAGCGAGTCTCCCCTTGGGTTGCGCCTGTGGTGCCGCGGAGCGGCCGCTCGGAAAATAATTCAGCCTGGTCAGAATGAATGCGGCAATGTAGCTTCTCGGTGTTATGTCACTTACATTCGTTTTTTGGGAATGAATAATCTTGAGTAACCCCAGTGTCGTACTCATATACGAAAGAAGCAGATGCTCCACGATGAGCAGGCTGTTCCATTTATTATGCGGTGCCCACGACCAGTCCTGCGCTGAAAACCCTATCGTAGCTCGCTCAAGCTCAGTTTGAATCTCTTCCAGTTCCGCGTGCATAGCCACCTTGATAGAAAACTTATCGAAATATAATAGTCGGTTTTTACTGGAGGACTTACGATCAGTCTCACCCCTGCTTCACTCACGGCCTCGATTCTCAAACCCAACTACTAGGAGAGCGTTATGGTAGCGAAACAAATCGGACTTACCTCAAAATCCGCCTCGGTAAGTCTCGCAGATCTGGCCAAGGTCGCAGAGGCCCTGGGAATTCAGGTCAACCGTGATCTTCGCGATATCTGGGGAGTCTCAGCTTCAGTCTCCGCACTGCCAAACCCCGACTCCATCAACCCCGGCGTCTGGCCCATCTTTATCATGGACTCGCTGCCCGATGAAGAGGCAGGCGTTCACCTCACCGATCATCTTCAACCCTACGCGCTGGTTGCGGCAGGAGAAACATGGTCTCTGTCGGCAAGTCATGAATGCCTGGAGATGCTCGTAGACCCAAGCGGAAACTGGTTGATATCCTCCTCTGCTGTTCAGGTAGTGAACGGTGAGATTCAGGATCTCGGTTCGGAAAAATACGAATACCTCGTTGAGGTATCCGATCCCTCTGAAGATCCCAGCAACGCCTACATGATCAACGATGTCCTGGTTTCGGACTTCTATACGCCACGTTTCTTCGATCCCGTCGTCGCTGGCGGAGGCGTGCGCTACAGCTTCTCCGGCAAGATCACGCGGCCGCGTCAGGTATTGCCCGGCGGATACTTGAGCTGGGTGAATCCCCAGACCGGAAAGATGCAACAACTCCAGTACTTTGAGCAGCCAACCATCATTGATCTGCCGTCTCCAGCGCCAACCTCGAACCGCACTACCTTGCGTGGAAGAGTCGACTCCGTTAGCCCATCCGCGGCTCGCTTCTCTCGCCTGCCAAAGGATGAAGCTGTTGTGGAGCGCAGAGACGTTCGCGCGGCATGGCTGGCTAGTGCAGGCGGACGACGCTCATCAGCTTACCTTCTCGCTTCCGCGCCGCGGCCTGTTCCCGTATCGAAGACCTACGACGAAGTGCTCGACATAATCGGACGCCACAAGACCGAGTTGCTGATCGATGGTGTCTCCTCGGTTCGTCCCGGATGGAGCTTTGAAAACGACTGGATCACAAGCGATCGCGCGATCATCGTGAAGGTCGATCCCAATACGCAGGCTACAACCCTTCCCAAGCTCCCCCGACAGATAGAGGGCATCCCCGTCGAGGCACGGCCCGACAGTGCCATCGGAGTCCTGGCACGCACTAGCCCCACAGCGTTCATAGCAGTCACAACCGGAACGCGCGGCGAGTTCCATCAGCCAGAGTTCCGCGGAGAAATAGCAGGCCCCTCGGCTCCCTCCTCCGCCATATCGGACCTCCTGGCCGCTAAGGCTAAAAAGCAGCAGATCCCCTACGTCGGTCCCGCCAACGCCACACTCGACGACATCACCGAGGAGATGTCCATCATCCTGCACGCAAGTCCCGACGCGGGCTGGGCACAACTCCAAACCTTCCTCGGCGACATCAAACACGAACTCATCGTAGGCATGTACGACTTCACCTCTGGCCATATCCTTGAAGCAGTCAACTCCGCTCTTGATAAGAAAAATCTGGTGCTCACTCTCGATCACCCTGCAAGAAACAAGACCGCGGACCAGTCCGACGACGAGACCTTTGCCGCGTTGAGTCAGACTCTGACCTCCGATCTGAAGTTCGCCTGGGCGCTCACAGATACAGACACGCACGCTCCTGTATGGATCTATCCGCACGCCTACCACATCAAGGTAGCGGTCAAGGATAAAAAGTCCTTTTGGCTATCGAGCGGCAACTGGAACAACTCCAATCAGCCTGAGATCGATCTCACCGACACCACCAGTGCCAAGGCCATCGCAAAGAAGAGCGACCGCGACTGGCACGTAATCTGCGATAACGCGACGCTCGCAAAGACTTTCGCTGCATTCCTCAACAATGACTACACCGTGGCGTTCACGGAGGAATCAAAACCCAAGCAGATCACCGGGATGGCAGCCTCCATCTCTGTTCCTGTGCCGGATGCCATCCTGCCGACAGCGGCGGCTCGTGCTCCGATGAGCTTTTTCCCACCAAAGACCATCTCCGGAAAAATCCGCGTTCAACCTTTGCTTACACCTGACCCCGGCTCCTATCAGCCCAAAGTCCTCGAACTGATTAAGTCGGCGACGAAGACCTTCTACATGCAGACACAGTACATCCATACCAGCGATGCAGCCAACGATGCCGCACACATGGAGTTGATTCAGGCCATCGTCGACCGCATCGAGGCAGGAGTCGATGTGCGACTGATTACAAGCCAATATCAGACCAAAGACTGGATCGAAAAGCTGAAGGACGCAGGCGTTCAAACAACTGACCATCTCCGCATCCAGGCCAACGTCCATAACAAGGGCATCACCGTCGATTCGAAGATAGTCATGGTAAGCAGTCAGAACTGGTCTGCGGAAGGCACCCTGCGCAATCGCGATGCGGGCGTCATCATCTATAACGAGGAGGCCGCCGCATACTTCGAGCAGATCTTCCTGCACGATTGGGCCTACCTCGCCAGCGCAAAGTCAGTAGACTAACGAAGCATCTCCCTTGAAAGGGGCGTGGCACCAGCCGCGCCCCGAGTCCCCTGTTATCAATACAACTTTTCCATCCCCATCTTCAGCTAGCTCACCTTTTCAGGTGAAGCGGCCTCTCCACGCAGTAGACCATAGTCCATTTCCATGGATGCGAATCCGCATCTGCGCGATCAGGATACGTGTCGCTTTCCCCAATCCCCTCACTCGCCACGACGGCAATTCCGGTTCTTCCAATTTTTCGCAGCAAAGAAGAACCGTAACTGCTGCCATCGCCCCCAGGTGATACATCGGTGCCAGCATCGCCCAGAGCATCCAGGCCCAGCAGGAAGAAACGCACCAGATTCCATGTACCATGCCGAAACGCAATGCAGAGATATCTGCCGCAACTCCAAACGCCGACAACTTCGCAGGTGCATGGCAACGATTGAGACTAACCTGCTTAGTCGGCGAGACCTGCCATACAACTGCAACCAGAAACATGACGACGGACGGCAGATAGGAGTGAGCAAAAATCAGCCTGATCCACATCTCGATCAAAAGAAGTACAACTCCGGCCGCCATCCAGACGACCCCATACCCACCCAGGAAGAATGCGATCGAACGCAATCGCCGATGCGCGAAGCTGCGCAGGTAGACATAGTAGATCGGCTGGGTCAGTACCGGCAGCATCATCGCAGCCAGCATCAGCATCCAGCCGGATACCACCGCTGTCAGAGTGTTCATAGCCAACAGCATAGAGAGCGACGCCGGAAACGATCCTGCGCTGATATCGATTGCTCCGCAATGAGCCAAGGCACCACCCCGGGGCTCTGCGATTAGCAGAACCCACGCGACAGCGGCAATCAGCAGCACAAGGTTGCGGACTCGTGCCGCCTCCCTTGGGTTATAGATCACTGCCCCTCCCGGTAGACGTTGACTCGTCCAACAGTAATCTCTGCGCCATCCGAGACCGGGCGGCTTGGAACAATCGTAACCCGCAAACTACCGGAATCCAACGCATTGTCGATATGCAGCCGATCGACGATGGCGCTGATATCGAGTAAGAAGTTCAACCCTCCGCCTAAGTGCTTTCCATCGGCAAGGCTGGCTCGCCGCAGGCCAAAGAGGCCGACCGTTCCGGCAAGTAACTCCGGATGATCAGACGGAGTCGCGCCTTCCGGAAGATCGATAAAGACACTCAGAGCGATTGCATCATGCGTTCCGCGAACATTCTCTAGGTTCAAATACACGCGGTCAGGGGTCGAAGTCTGCGCCACCATAGCCAGACTATGAACGACCTTCTGCTGCACATCCGTATCGAGTGCCACCGTCGTAGATGCACCCGAACCCGTAATAGACACGGCGCTATTGTTGGCGCCCACAAGTTCCACGGTATTCCTTACCGGCCCGGCAGCAACAGCAGACATGGGAGCGGCGACTCCAAGAGTATTCAGCCGTTGTGCCAGCAGATCCACAGCCGGAGCCTGCGTCAAATTTTCATAAGTGTAGTTCATCTGGCTCAGGCTGTTGACGTCTTTCGGCGCATAACGCCACGATTTTTTTCCAGGCATCGGCATAACGAACTCTCGTTCGCCACTGGCCGCAGGACCTTTCAGCCAGTTAGCATCGCTAGGATTCGTATGCGCCGGATTAGAATTCCAGACTGCCCACATACGGTCGATATTGGAATGGTGCAAATAAAAGATCGGATCAAGCCCCGCGAGTCCTGGGTCCGACATCAACCCATAAACCGTATCGGAAACCGAACCGCCCACAAACACGTGCGTCAGATTATGCGGGTCCTGCTCAAGATTTCCCGATGGATACAAATCACCATGCCAGAAGCCAGTCAACGGCCCGCCAAAACCCGGCAGTGGCGTATTCCCGTTAGAACCCGTATAGACACTATTGGAAAGGCACTTCTCCGTAACGATTCCGTTGAAGCCCGGAGGGGGCGGATACTTCTTCAAAGCCGCTACCGTCGGATCGAAGACAATGTTATTCGCATAAGGACCGTAGCGGGCAGTGACGAAGAGAGGATTGGAGCTGCCGTCCGGCATACTCTGCTGAGTAAATGCAGGAGGGATCTCGAACTCATCAGCCGGTCCAAAATAATCCCAATAAGGAAGCGCCCACGTGTCAGGCCCTTTGGCCTGCACAATGTCCTCACGAAGCTGTGCTTCCAGTGCAACAAGATATCCGCGATGCCACGGCGCAAAAAACCAGCTCTGGTGCTGGCATTGGTTCCAGTAAGTTTTTACAGCATTGGGCTTCGGCAGAGGCGTCGTTGGAACCTTCGGCACACCGGGAATATATCCCCATCCAGGAAACTTTCCGGGGTCGTTATCGGCCGTCACATATTCGCCGTGGATAGCGGCGAAAAACCACCAGCTCGCAGGATCATCCAAAGATCGCGCCATCATCGTTCTAACGCCGATTGCATACCAGTACAGATCTTGATTATCGAAAGTTCCACCCTTATTCCAGGCATTTGCACGCGTAAAATTGGCCATTTCCTTCTCCTCTTGCCAAGTGTGTTCTGGTCCGTTTCGTGTAAGCCCCGCGCTGCAATCCGCATGAACGCTAGTCATTCAGACAGACGCCGGAGATATGCTGCCGCAAACCTAAGGCTAAGACCTTTCGGGCTGCGACTGGTAAATCTGACTGGTGAAATTGTTCATGTATCTACATGGCGCAACTCAGTGCGAACCATGCATCCTCTCCATCGATTCACTCTTCATCGGTGTAATCCCATCCTTGACCACTTCATATCAAGCGATAGGGACACGAACCCCGCGACTCCCTCTGCAGAACACTCAGGGAAGGAGCTTGGTATGCGCTCCCCGAAGAGGTAATTGCGCTGTTTGCTGATTTGTAGAATTGGTTTGCGCGAAAGCTAAAGGAGCAAGAGAAACCAGGCAGAAGCAACGAAAAACAAACATGAACGCCCCCGAAATGTGAAATTGAGCAACACATAAAACAGAGGTCTGGGAAAGGAAAAGAAGAACGAAGCAACTATAGGAAACTCCAAATAGGAACGCAAATGAATTTCCGAAATATACGTTTGCTTACCGTCTATCTAGTTAAGTAATGCAGATTGTTCAGAGACTACTGTACTCATCGCCCGAAGCTGAAATTCATCTGGTCAGCGCGTATAAGACAGCCCCGAGCTTACGTAGATCCCCGGCGAAGGAAAGCCCACGAACTCCTGATAGTGCGAATTGAACGCGTTCTCGAACCGCATATGCCATACAAGCCGCGAGCTCAACTTACGCTCCACTGCAATCGTGGACATCGTATAGCGTGGCACCGTCATCTTCTCCGGCACAGGCACCTGATAATCAAACCGCCGCCCCACCCACGTAGTATCCATCCGCACAACGAACTGCCGAGGCAGCACAAGCCGCAGATGCAGCGCCTCGCTCCAGCGTGGAACATCGCGAAGACGATCACTTGTGCCGATCAATCCAGCGTCAACATACGTCACCGAGCCCCCAACGCGAATCCTGCGAAACTCCGCCAACACATCCAGATCGCTGCCCCGTGCAAATGCGCTGCTGCGATTCACTAGCTTGAACAGTGTCGGGCTGAAGTCGGTCAGATTGTCATAGCGGTTGTCGAAGTACGTCAGCGACGAGCGCACATGCGAATGAAAAAATGCGTGTGAGACTCCAGCATCGTAAGTACGGCCAGTCTCCGGCTTCAAATCAGGGTTGCCCACCAACGGGCTGCCTAGAGAATAGAACGACGGCAGCTTGAATCCCTGCCCATAGCTCAAGTGCAGTTGATACCCTCGAAAATTCCATGAGCCACCAGCACGCGACGACAACTTCACGCCATAGTCATTGGTCTGCTGCACGTTCAGCCCAGCGGTAAGCGAGCCAAAGCTTCGCGCAGCAATCACCGTTCCCGAAGCGTTGAACGTGTGCCGGTCAAGCTGATAGTTCGCAGGCAGATAGCCGCCAAGGTTGCCGCTCGAAGACCCGCTCTCACGCAGCCACGAGACCGAAGAGTAAGTCGTACCCCACGGTCGGAATGCATACTGCTGCGAGCTCAGAGCATCGAAGCGCAGGAAGCGAGTATCGCTGAGTGTGCTCGGAACATAAGAAGGGCCCGGCGGAATACTATCGAAGATAGCAGGGCTGTTATCGCTGCCAACACGTGAAAAAATCCCGGCGCGCGCATCGTAAGAAAATCGCGGCGTCAACGACTGCCGGAACGTGCCTCCAGTCGATACCTGGTCCGCGATGTTCACCTCAGGCGTGTTCACCAGTGCGTACAGCGGCCCTCCGCTGCTCACAGGCAGCTCCGAATCCGAAAGCCGATTCCATCGCGCAAAGCCATCGAGCGAGCTTCCACTCGAAAACCGATGGTTCGCCAGCACATTCGCCGTACCCAGCATCGACCCATCGTTCAGAACCTGCTGGCCGATCCGCATAAAGCTCCCACCCGCCGCCACGCCGCTCGCGCCATGCACCCACGAGCCTCCTCCGTTGGCATACGCATAGCCATACTGCCCACCTTCCGCCGATACATGGAACCGAGGCATCTCCTCCGGCCTCCGCAGCACCACGTTCACCACGCCGCTGATAGCCTCCGAGCCATAGACCGTCGAGAGTGGCCCGCGAAAGATATCAATGCGTTCAATGCTGTCGAGGTCCAGCGTCGCAAAGTTAAAAGCGCCGCCCAGTTGGTCCCCAATGTCATTGGCCGGGATGCCGTCAATCAGCACCAGCGTGAAGTTAGGCTTCCCTCCGCGAATCGTAAGCGTAGTCAGCGAGCCCTTGCTACCGGATTGCGAAAGATGAACATTCGCATCCGAGCGCAATAGCTCCGCAACATCGCGCGCTCCACTCGCAGCCAGATCTTCCCGAGTGAATGTAGACACCGAGCCCGTCAGCAGATCGAACGGCACCGGCTCCGCATTGACTTCAACGATTGTGGTGGTAGCAGGCAGAGTCGATGCACTCTGCGCGAAGACTCCCGGCACAAAAATAAGTGCGCAGAGAATCATTGATACAAGGAATGGGAAAAAGCTCAACAAGTAGGTCCCAAAGACTTCTCAGCGAAAGATAAGTGCAGTGGAACTGATACTAGCACGCAGAAGAAATCTCGCAACTTTCACTTGACTCCATCCGAGCTCTTATGACAAAGTCCTCTTCAGCAATCTTTCCCATCCAGCAGAGCAGGTAGGATCTCCCCATGCAAAGGCTTTCCGACGAAGCCACCGAGCAGTTGAAGAATGCGCCATCCGCGCCGCCTCCCACCCCACCCGTTTACCCCACATACGGCGTTCACAACCCTCCCGAGTACAGCCCCTGCGCCGCGCCCGACTGTCTTTACAGCCGCGGTCCCGGCGAGCCATCCGATCCAATCCTGCCGCTCTACTGGACGGCGAAGTGGAAGATGTATCGCGTGTACAACCAGTACGCCGAATATCCGCCGCCATACGATGGCGCTCCGCCACCGCCGTTGAAAGAGGGCGTAGACTACGAAGTCTCCAACGGAGCAAGCTACTACGACAGCACCTGGCGCGGCCCCAACGGCGAACAAGGCGCGATGATGGAATTCTACGAAGATCGCGCGCTGCCCATCTTCCCCGGACCGAACCACTACAGTTGCGCCTACATCTCGCTCGGCAACAACGCATACTTCCTCACCTTCAAGGACAACCGTCCCGCCAGCATGGCGCCCGTGTGCCTCTTCTCCGCGCTCAACCATCCACCCATGCGCGACTTCATCAAGCATCTCCCCTACAGCAAGGGAGACAGCGACCGCCTCGACGGACGCGTGCAGGCATACTCCATCTGGACAAGCCCCTCCGGCAATCAGCCTCCCATTCAGGTAGGAGCAAGCCCCGACCGCACCAAGGAAGGCGCTGTGCTCTTCGGCTACGCCTTCAACAGTGAGTGGACAGAGGAGCGCAACGGCTCACTGCCCATGCTGTACCGTCTGCCGCAGTCCTTCTACTTCTCCGGATGGGCGGGTAATCCACCCAACGCGCCCATCGTAAGTCAGAACTTTTACGACTTCTCCATCACCAAGCCGGACCCCGCTAAAACGTGGGATCTGGTAGCAGAGTTCGCCGCAGGAAATCCCATCCCAGTCTGCAACTTCGGTTCTGGTTCCTAAGCCGGGTCTCACCGGCACGATCGTTCCTCATCTCCATCGAACCAACAACTCCTAAGGAGGGGCATGTGATTCGCTTGTCCGTCAGTAAGCTCACGACCATTCAGGATGCGCAATCCCTGCTGCAAACAGCAGTGGGTGTGGAGTTCGGCACTCTGCCGCCGTATCTCTACGCGCTCTATTCCATTCCGCCGAACACCAACTCCGCCTCCAGCCAGTTGATCCGCTCCGTCGCCTTGCAGGAGATGATCCACATGTGCCTCGCCTGCAACATCCTCAACGCGCTCGGCGGCGATCCCATCGTCAAGGTGCAGAACTACCCCGGCCCCTTGCCCGGAGACATTGGCCCCAACGGCACGCCGCTGACTCTCCATCTTCTTCCCTTCTCCAAAGACGCCATGGCGCAGGCCATGGCCATCGAAGAGCCGGAGAATCCACCCGACTATCCCGTCAAGACCGCGGCGCTCCTCGCACAGGCAACGCCCAAGGCCATGACCATCGGGCAGTTTTACGACGCGCTCGACAAGTTCCTCGCTACCTTGCCCGCAAGCGTATGGCACCAGAATCGGAACCAGATCGTAGACAATCAGTTCTTTACCGGGCAGCTCTTCGCCGTCAACAGTTACGCGGATGCCCACAACGCAATCACGCAGATCGTCTCCGAAGGCGAAGGCACCAGCGAAGGCAGCGAATACAACCCGCTCGACTTCCAGGACCAGCCCGCGCACTACTTCCGCTTCGGAGAAATCTTCAACGAGCGCGTACTCACTCGCGACCCCGGCAGCAGCCTCGGCTATACATGGGGCCCGGAGAAGTTCGACGTATCCTGGCCCACCGCCGGCCACGTCATCTCCGACCCCAGCCAGCACAACTTCTCGCAGGAGCCACAGGCAGCGCAGGACGCGCAAGCCGCCTGCAACACGGCCTTCTCTTCCATGGTCGACGCACTCCAGCGCGCCGTCACCGGCACCGAAGGAGCCTTGGGAGAAGCCGCACGCTTCATGTTCGACCTCCGCATGGCCGCGCTCCACGCCTTCACCGTTCCGCTCAACAGCGGACAGGTCGCCGGCCCCGCCTTCCTTTACGTGACCGCAAGCACAGGAGATAAGTAATGAGTGTTCTGGAGACTCCCCGCATCTACTTCAAAGGCCAGGTGTCCTGGGACCCTGTCACCACCAACAACTACGCCCAAAACTACAACGAAACCAACTGCACCACCATCTTCCCCGAGAAGCTCCCCAGCATTCAGGACGAGGTGCAGAAGTACCGCGATGCCTCCGTGGCCCAGATCGGCAGCATGGGCAACTGGAACCCGCACGGCACCTACCGCTCCTCCTTCTACGATGCCGCCGTATGCGGATTCGATCGCGGCCAGGGAACCAGCACCGACGATCCCTTCTCCGCCAGCGCGGTCAACTTCACCGGAATGCTAGTCGATCTCGAACCCTTCGGCTCCTACACCTCGCAGCTCTTTTTCGATTCCATGCTCTTCGGCGTTCAGGGCGGCTACTCCATCCAATTGCCGCGCACCTCGCGCCTCATAGACCGGCAGATCAACTTCGCCCGCAATACCTCCAAACAAACCGCCATCGCAGGCGTCGCGTCCGTAATCTGGACCACCAGCTTCGCCAAAGCCGACGGCCTCCGCATCGACGCCTTAGACTCCGGCATCCTCGCCGACCTCAACCAGGCCCTGCAAGCCGACGACGTCCTCGGCCTCACCGTCCGCTTCAACACCTACCGCACCATCTACTACGACAACCCCACCCTCACCAACGGATCGGCCGCAATGAAGCAGGAGGCCGCGGAACTCATCAACAAGATCACCTCCGGCGGCGGCTTCCAGCCCAACCCTGCCCGCGCTCTCCTCGTGGGCGTGCTGGGTCTCTGGCGTAAGAACGAGCCCGTGCAGGAGCCCGGCGACCGCGCACTCGTCCCCGTCGGCAATCCGCCTTCCGTCGGAAGCGCAGCCGCCCTCTGCACCACAGACTCCATCGTCATCGATCTCGCCAATAGCATCCCCGAGGTCGATGCCGACCTGAACAAAGCCAACCTCGGCACGCTCTCCGTAGTGGCCGTCGATCAGTCCGGCGTAGTCCAGCAGACTCTCGGCTCCATCCCCTACTCCGCCTACGACCGCACAGCCTACGAGGCCAGCGCCGGAATCGTCACCCTTCCCTTGGCCGCAGGCGTCTCCCAACAGATCGCCAACCTCAACATCCAGATCAACAGCACACAAGGCCCCATCCTCAGCGAAGAGGCTCTCCGCGCCATCCCGCTGTCGCCGAACCTGTACATTGATCAAGGCCAACTCACCGAAGCCATCTTCCAGGTCTACGAGCACGGTCTGCCAGTCACCAACGGCATTAACCTCCAGATGAACCTGATGTCGGCCGACGGATCAAGCATCGAAAGCAGCTCCCAGCTAACCACCGACGCCTCAGGCCGTGTGAGCGTTCTGTTGTCCGCCCCCAACCCAGGCATCACTGCCTACGTCCCTTCCTTCACCGCCACCGACGCACCCACCGGCGGCCTCAACACTCAACTCAATACCTATATGTACGTCCGTGTCCTTCCTGCCGATCAGAACATAGCAGCCCTTCCGCCCACCTGGCCCAACGTGTACGCCTACGTCCTGTCCAACTGGAACGCGATGGCGCCCTGCATGGACAACTGGCTGCGCCTCGACGACCCCGCGCAGATTCGTGCCTACACCGCCATCCTCAAACGCCTCACCGCCCCAACATCCTTCGAGCACTTCCGCTTCATGCCCATCACGCGCGACCTGAGCGCCGGAATGCGTACACTCCTCTACGCATGGCTGGACTCTCCGCAGGACGCAGCGGCAGAACTACCCTCGCGCGTGCAACTGCTCAAGAAAGGACTCCGCCCGCAAGAGCCCGCAGCCACCCAACCCCAACCAGAGCAGCCAACTCTATCTATAGAGAACATGACGCAAACGCAACTAAGCCAAAGCTTTCGCGGAGGCCCCAAAGGAAACTGATAGCCGCACACCAGGCTTCCACCTCCAAAGTGCATAAGCTGTCGTTTCGAACTCTTCAAACGCTGCCATCCTCCGACTCCGCCTCGCGCAGCATCATTGTGAGAGGCGGAGTCGAAGAACCTGCGATTGCCGTTGCTGTTGTCTGTTCTTGTTGCCGTTACCCCCGCCATCCGCGATCAGCTTTTAAAAATCCGCTCTTATCAGTCTTAAAAAATCCTTTCAATCACCGTTACGCCTTAAAACCCTGTCGAGCCCCCAAAACAGTAACCCAAACAGAACAAAAGCAAAACGGGGTGGCATAATCACCCCATCCAAACGCGTATCATGGAATCAGGGGGAAAAGGAAAACACGCAAGCCAATGCACCAGGGAGTTCGACAATAACTCCTTTACTTATAATGTTTTGACGCGAATCGGCACCGAAGGGGAGTCCAGCAGAAAACCATGACAATACCATCCACCTTCGGCGATTTTCTCGGCAACACCCAGCCCATCGAGCAGCTCCGCACCGCTATCGCCGCCGCCCGCCTCCCCCACTCCCTCATCCTCTCCGGCCCCGCCGGAGCCGGAAAGTACACCCTCGCTCTCATGCTAGCCATGACCGTCGAGTGCGAGCGCCAGCCCCGCGATCTCTGGTCCAACGGCCAGTCCCTCGCCAGCTTCTGCGGAGTCTGCCGCAACTGCACCCGCATCGCCGCAGCCTCCAGCCTCGACGAAGAGGTCGACAAAGCCGTAGCCGCCCGCGAGGAGCTCCGCGAGGCCGACAAGAAGGATACCCGCGTCCTCGTCCAGCCCCACCCCGACGTCCTCATCATCCCCCCCGACCCCCCGCAGCTATTAATTAAGCTCGGCCAGGTCCGCACCGTCATCCAGCGGGCCCACTACCTCCCCAGCGAGGCCCCCCGCAAGATCTTCATCTTCACCGCCGCCAGCTTCATGAAAGAAGCGGCCAATTCCCTCCTCAAGATCCTCGAAGAGCCCCCCGCCACCGTCCATATCTTCATCCTCGCGGAAAACCCCGGCGAGCTGCTTCCCACCATCCGCTCCCGCTGCGCCAATATCCGCCTCGGCGCTCTTCCCGTCGAAGAGATCGAGATGCTCCTGGCTGACCGCCGCCCCGACGTCCCGCCCCAGCAGCGCACCCTCATCGCCCGCCTCGCGCAGGGCGCAGCAGGCAAGGCCCTCGGCTTCGATCTCCCCGCCTACACCGCCGCCCGCGCCGATGCCCTCCTCTTCCTCCGCAACGCCGCTGCGTCCCAGACGGGTACAGCGGAGCCCGATCACTCCTCCCTCTTCAAAATGACCGAGACCTACCGCGCCGGAGCCGAAGGCCAGCAGAAGACCCTCTCCCTGCTCCGCAGCCTCTCTCTCCTCCTCGAAGACATCCTCCTCCTTCAGGCCGGAACCCCCGAACTTCTCCGCAACACCGACCTCCGTCAGGAGCTCGACCGCCTCAGCCAGACCCTCGGCTTCCACTGGGTCGAGTCCGCCTCCCGCGCCCTCGATCAGGTCCACTCCGGCCTCCGCCGCAACCTCCTCCGCAACCTCTCGCTGGACGCCTTCGCGGAGCAACTGGCAGCCCGATGAGTCAGACAACCGAGCGCCTGAACTCCTCGCCCAGCGACATAGCCCGAGCCGCCCAAATCCTCCGCAGCGGAGGTACCGTAGCCTTCCCTACCGAGACCGTCTACGGCCTCGGCGCCAACGCCCTCGACGGCGAAGCCGTCGCCCGCATCTTCGCCGCCAAAGACCGCCCCCACTGGGATCCCCTCATCGTCCACGTGGCCGACCGCGCCATGCTCGACCAGGTGGCCACCGTCCCCCCGCAGGCCGAACCCCTCATCCAGACCTTCTGGCCCGGCCCCCTCACCCTCCTCCTGCCACGTAAACCGGCCATCCCCGATGCCGTAACCGCCAACCGCCCCCTCGTAGGCGTCCGCCTCCCTGCCCACCCCATCGCCCGGGCCCTCATCGAAGCCGCCGGACTCCCCATCGCCGCTCCCAGCGCCAATCGCTTCGGCCGCACCAGCCCCACCACCGCCGCCCACGTCCTCGAAGACCTCGACGGCCGCATCGACGCTGTCCTCGACGGAGGCCCCACCAGTGTAGGCGTAGAGTCCACCGTCATAGGCCTGAATACAGGCCCCGGCCAGTCCCCCATCGTCCTCTACCGCCCCGGAGCCATCACCGCCGCCATGCTGGAGACCATCGCAGGCCCCGTAACCCTCTACCAACCCGCTCCAACCCCAACCGCTCCCGAGTCCTTACCCTCTCCCGGCGTAGGCATCCGCCACTACGCCCCCCGCGCCCGGCTCCTCCTCGTCACCAGCGAGGCCGACCTCAACGCCCAGCTCTCCCAACTATCCCCAGATCAACACCCCGCAGGCGTCCTGCTCCCCCACGGCTGGCATCTCGACCACCCAGCCCAAACCTACCCCTGGGGTGACCTCAACGACCCTGCCACCCTCGCCCAGACCCTCTTCGCCGGACTCCGCGACCTCGACCGCCGCGGCGTAGCCACCATACTCTGCCCTCTGCCACCCACCACCGGCCTCGGCCTCGCCATCCACGACCGCCTGAAAAAAGCTGCAAAAACAAGCTGAATCCACTGCCACTGAGCGCGCCGACCTCATATACTCCAGCCATGCAGAACTCTGAGATCGAACTCAAATGCCCGCTCGCTGATCCAGAATCTCTTCAAAAACAGCTCCCCGCTCTCGGCTTCCACCTGGTAACGCCCAGCACCTTCGAGCGCAACACCCTCTACGACACGCCCAACCGCGACCTCCGCAGCAAGCGCCAGATCCTCCGCCTCCGCCAGTACGGCGACCTCTGCACCGTCACCCACAAGCGCCTGCCCGACGAGCACGACTCCGCCGACACCCGCTACAAGATCCGCATCGAGACCGAGACCGTCGTCGAAGACCGCAAGGCCCTGGAAGAAATCTTCCACCAGCTCGGCTACGACCCCGCCTTCATCTACGAGAAGCATCGCACCGAGTGGGCCCAATCCCTCCCCGACGGAGGAACCGCCCACCTGGTCATCGACGAGACCCCCATCGGCACCTACGCCGAGTTGGAAGGCCCCACCGACTGGATCGACCGCACCATGACCGCCATCCACATCGATCCAGCCACCACTCTCACCGACAGCTATGGCGCCCTCTTCCTCAACTGGAAGCAGCGCACCGGCAGCCCCGCCGAAAACCTGACCTTCGCCGAGATCACCCCCACCCCCGTCAATCTTGCGTAAAGTATTCTATCTATTATAGATAGGGCTGTACTTTGCTGTTGGTTATTAATTATGTAGTAAACAGAGAAAGACCCCGGTTCTCTACCGGGGCCTTTTCTTTTTCCCTGTCTCTATTCTACGCGGTTCGAGAGGAAAGTACGCCACTCGAATCTGCTGGATTGGTGCGGGTTTTGATGAATCCGAGGCTTGACAGGAGTTAGAAGATCTGGAAGTTGACCTCGATATTCAGCTCCACCAGTACAGGCTTCCCGTCCTTCATCGCGGGCCTGAACCGATACTGCTGCACCGCTTCCACGGCCTTCTCATCCAGTCCCATGCCGACGCCGCGAATAACCCGCACATGGCTCGGCTTTCCGTCGGTTCCAACCCATAGGCCAATCAGGACATTGCCCTGAAACTTCGCCTTGCGGGCCTCTTCCGAGAACTCCGGATCGACCGAGGTGAGCACCGACGGGGCCGAAACTCCGCCGCCAACCCTCATCGGCCCGCCGCCCGTATTGCTCCCCGAACCCGGTCCAATACCCGAGCCATTGCCCGAGCCCATACCAGTGCCATTACCATTGCCCATCGACGGCGGCCCTACCACCGGCGAGTTCGCCAGGCCAAGCTGAGGCAGACTGCTGGCCATCTTGACGTCCTTCTGCACCTCGACCGTCGGCTCAATGTGAATCTTTGGGTCCTGCATCGGCGGGGCCTTCGGCGGAACGATCTGCTCCTGAGCGAACTTAGGAGGCGTTCCCTTCGTCACCGGCGTCGGCCCACGCTGCCCACCGCCACCGCCCATCGACACCGCTTTCGGCGGAGCCGGTGGAGGAGGAGCGGTCAGCTCCGTAATCGTCACCTGCTTGGTTGTAGGCGCAAACTGCACATGCTTCTTCAGCAACCACCCCACCAGCAGAAACAACAGCGCATAAATCACAATCGCAGAGCCCGTCGCCGCGGGGTTCTGCTTCACCTTCATCCGGTCGACAACGGCGATCGGCTTCGACTCCAGCACCAGCGGCGGCAGCTTCTCAGGAAAGAAAGCGTCCCGCAGATTGCTCCACAGCGATGCAAATACACCCTCTTCTTTGATAATCAGGTCGTTGTCCGCCGGCTTCGACTGAAGCTGAAGCGGCGCTTCTTTCGACTTACTGAACGCATCCTTCAGGTTTGCGATCAGCGAAACCCACATCGATCCATCTGTCTCTTCATTCAGATGCGGGGCCTCTGCCGGACGCAGATCGGGTCCCTTCTTGCCTGGTTCTAAATCAGCCATAGAATGCTTTGCCTCAACGACGGTCAGCCGCAGCCCCGCCTACCCCATTTCAAAAGATCGTACCCTACTTCTTTGTCTCTGTTTTAGATGATATGGTCCGGTCTTGCGCCGGGTTTATTTCCTGCTGCGGCATCCCGTTCAAGCTTCAGGACATTCTACAAACATTTCCATATTGTTTCTTTCGTATTGGACGCATTTCGTTCTGCAAATGTCTCAACCTGGCCCTTCTTTCTTCTGCTCCCCGGATACAATAGAGATTTGGCGCGAACCGCACCGCTGCAATCAGGAACCGAAGAGGAAAGAATGCCGGAAGCACCCCAGTCAAACCCCGAAAAAGCGTTGAAATCCACCCTGAATCTCCCGCAGACCGCCTTCCCCATGAAGGCCAATTTGCAGCTCAACGAGCCCGCCCGCCTCGAATCCTGGCAGAAGCAGGACCTCTATGCGCAGATTCGCGCCGCTCGCGCCGGGGCAGAAAAATATATTCTTCACGATGGGCCTCCCTACGCCAACGGAGCGATCCACCTCGGTCACGCCCTGAACAAGTGCATCAAGGACTTCGTCGTCAAGACAAAGACCATGGCTGGATTCGACGCCCCCTACGTGCCCGGCTGGGACTGCCACGGTCTTCCCATCGAAATCAAGGTCGATGAACAGCTTGGCCGCAAAAAGCTTGAGATGGACCCCATCGCCGTGCGCCGCGCCTGCCGCGAATACGCGCAGAAATACGTCGAACTCCAGCGCTCCCAGTTCGAGCGCATCGGCGTCTTCGGCCGCTGGAACGATCCGTACCTCACCATGAGCTTCGGCTATGAGGCCTCCATCGTCGAGACCTTCTACGACTTCTTCGAGAAGGGTTTCATCTACAAGGGCCTCAAGCCCGTCTACTGGTGCTTCCATGACCGCACCGCGCTCGCCGAGGCCGAGGTCGAGTACGACCAGCACACCTCGCCCAGCGTCTACATCCGCTACGCGCTCACCAGCGACGCCAACGCTATCCACGCCGGTCTTGCCGAGAACGCGCCCGTCTACACCATCATCTGGACGACCACTCCCTGGACCATCCCGGCCTCGCAGGCCGTTGCGTTCAATCCTCACCTCGAATACGTCGCCATCAAGACCTCTACCGGCACCTACATCGTCGCCGAGGCGCTGCTCTCTACCGTCATCGTCCGCTGCAATCTTATGAGCGCGAAGAACCCCGTCGAGCCTGCCACGCAAAACGATATCGTCGCCGCCTTCCCCGGCACGAAGCTCGAGCACGTGACCTTCCAGCATCCCTTCCTCGACCGCAGCATCCTCGGCGTCACTGCCGACTACGTCACCGCCGAGCAAGGCACCGGCGCGGTCCACACCTCGCCCGCTCACGGTGTAGACGACTTCGCCACCGGCCAGCGCTACAAGCTCCCCGAGCTCCAGTACATTGACAACGCCGGACGCCAGCGCAACACCGCAGACGCATCCTCGAACTTCACCACGCAGCCCTACGAAGACCTCACCGTCTTCAAATCCAATCCCGTCATCACCGAGATCCTTCGCGAAAAGGGCGCGCTCCTCTCCGCCTCTCACTTCGAGCACTCCTATCCGCACTGCTGGCGCTGCCACAACCCCGTCATCGTCCGCGCCACGGAGCAGTGGTTCATCAACATGGAGACTCCGATGAGCACCGCGGAAGGCTCTGAGACCTCCTTCCGCCAACGCGCCCTTGACGAGATCAAGCAGGTCAAGTGGGACCCCTCATGGGGAGAAGAGCGCATCTCCAACATGATCGCTACCCGTCCCGACTGGTGCATCTCGCGCCAACGCATCTGGGGCGTGCCGATCGCCGTCTTCCTCTGTGAGAAGTGCGGCCACCCTCTCAACGACAAAGCCGTCAACAAGAGCATCGTCGAGCTCTTCAAAAAAGAAGGCGCCGACGCCTGGTACAAGTACGAAGCCGCCGAGCTTCTTGCCGCTGGAACCACCTGCCCAGGCTGCAATCACAACGAGTTCCGCAAGGAGATGGACATCCTCGACGTCTGGTTCGAGTCCGGCTCAAGCTGGCACGCCGTTCTCGATCTCGAACCCGAACTCCACTCCCCCGCCGACCTCTACACCGAAGGCGGCGACCAGCATCGCGGCTGGTTCCACTCTTCTCTGCTTACCTCCGTCGCCGTTCGCAACCATGCGCCCTACAAGATGGTCGCCACCTCCGGCTGGACGCTCGACGAACAGGGCCGCGCCTTCTCGAAGTCGCTCGGCAATGGGGTTGATCCTGTAGACATCGCCAAGCGGCTCGGCGGCGAGATCATCCGCCTCTGGGTCGCCTCCGTCGACTTCCGCGAAGACGTAGCCGCCAGCGAAAACCTGATGCAGCGCGTCAGCGACAACTATCGCAAGCTGCGCAACACGCTTCGCTTCCTCCTCGGCAATCTGCACGACTTCAACCCAGCCACGGATGCCGTCAAGGAGTTCAAAGACCTTGAGCCGCTCGACCAGTACATCCTCGCCCAACTGGCCGAACTCAATCACAAGATCCGCCGCGCTTACGACGAGTTCGAGTTCCACCGTGCCTACCACGCCATCAACGAATTCACGAACACCGATCTCAGCGCGCTCTATCTCGACGTCCTCAAGGACCGTCTCTACACCTTCGCTCCCAATCACCCGGCTCGCCGCAGTGCGCAGACCGCTCTCTGGCATATCGCCGAGACCCTCACCCGGCTCATCGCTCCGATCCTCAGCTTCACCGCGGACGAAGCATGGCCTATGCTCCCCCAGGTCGAAGGCCGCGAGTCCAGCGTTCACCTCGCGCTCTTCCCCGACCTCCACGACTTCATCCCAGCCAACACTCGTCATCTGGAAGAGGACTGGAGCCAGCTCCTCGCCCTTCGCGATGAAGTCCTGAAGGTTCTCGAAGAGGCTCGCTCCACCAAGGCCGTCAGCAACCGTCCCTCCGAGGTTCAGGTCGTCGTTGGCTCGCTCCACTCCATCGCCGAGCAGCCGAATCCAATCTTCGAGCGCTACGCCCATGTTCTCCCGGAGCTTCTCGGCGTAGCCCAGGTCGAGATCTCCCATGCCATCGTCACAGAAGGACAGGTCGTCAAGGGGGCCTTCTACGCCCAGGCCAAACCGGCCGCAGGATCGAAGTGCGAGCGCTGCTGGCGCTTCACCGCCGACGTAGGTGACGACACGGGCTACCCCACCGTCTGCCTCCGCTGCGCCGACGCCCTCTCCGCCATCAACTTCCCTCCTTACAATGCACCGCAGGAGGCACAGGCCTGATCATGCAGTCAGAACAGACCCAGCACAATCAGTTCGGAGTCGTGCTCGCCATCTCCGCCATCGTCGTCGCACTCGACCGCATCACCAAGCATCTGGTCGCGCACGAGCTTCCGAACGGACAGGCCCACACAGTTATCCCCGGCATCTTCCGCATCACCGACGTTCACAACACCGGCGCGGCCTTCAGCATGTTCGCCGAAAGCACCTCGCCCGCGACCATTCGCAACATCCTGATCGGCTTCTCGGTCTTCGCCGTCATCGTCCTTCTGGTCATGCTCTGGCGCGCAGGCAGAGCCCTCACCCTGACATCAACGGCTCTGGCACTCATTCTCGGCGGAGCCATCGGCAATCTCTACGACCGCGTCCGCTACCACTACGTCATTGATTTTCTTGAAGTCCACATCGTGAACTACCACTGGCCCGATTTCAATCTCGCCGACTCCTGCATCTGCATCGGAGCCTGCCTGTTGATGATCGAGATCTTCCGGCCGCAGGCAGACCGCTAGCCTCAGGCAGCGGTCTGTTACTTCCCGGCGTAGGGTGTCTTCAAATAGCGTAGCGCGGTATCCGTCTGCGACTGGTCGCCTCCGCCCTGGCTCGCCAGCTTGTACTGCCTGATGGCCTCTTCGCGGTTATGGAGAAGGTCGAACATTTCGCCTGCGTTGAGCTGGGCGCGGCGGCGAATCCATTCGCTGCAAGTAGGTTGAGCAGCAACCTGGAGATAATTCTGTGCAGCTTCGGCAATCTGGTTCTGACCGCGCTGCGTATCGGCGAGACCGAAGTAAGCCATGTGAAGCCGAGGCTCGATGAAGTAGCCGGGCTTCTGGGCGTCAGCAAGAATAGCGCGATAGGAAGCAATGGCTCCAGGGCCGTTGCCGGAGTCCTTGGTAAGATTGGCGACCTCAAGCCGGAAGAGATAGTCGCGGGGATACTGGTCGGCGAGTCCCTTCTGCACAACGATCGCCTCGGGATAACGAGCATCGTGGCGAAGGAATAGCGAGAGCGCAGTACGGGACTCGATAGGAGTGACGATTCCGTGCGCCGCAGACTCACGGAGAAGGTCGAGCCCCTTCTCCTTGTTCCCTCCAACTCCGGCGATACCTACAAGAATGCGGACGAACCGAGGGAGGCTGGCAACAGCGAACTGCTGAATGCCGATAGCCATCTTGGCATCGACATAGCCGGGATCGGCCTTGAGTGCCTGCTCGCTATCGTTGCGAGAGGCGAGTCCCTGACGAGCAGCAGAGACGTAACTGTGATCGACCAGGGTAATGAACGAGGCGTGCATTCCTCGTGCGTATCCGCGGGCGAAGTAGGCATTGGCATCGTTGGGGTTGGACTTGATCTGCTGATCGGCAAGCGCAATGGCTGCATTGGTCAGGGACTCGATGCGGTCGCGAACGGGCTGGGGAACAGGGACAGAGCGCTTTGATGTAAGGAAGGAGTCGTGGGCGTAGTAAGTGGTATCGAGAAGATCCTGCCGATAGAGCTCACGAAAGATGAGCGTCATGAGGATATAACCCGTGGCAATGGCGGACTGGGGATTCGCCTTCTGGATGGCCTCGAAACGGGTGAGGGCGCCGTCGTAGTCCAGATTGTAGAAATGCTCGTGGGCCTCGCGTACAGCCGGGGTCAGATTGATGGGATCGGTATGGGCCTTGGAGTTATCCCCCTGGGCGAAAGCGACGGATTGGACAACGAGAAGCACGATCAGCGCCGAAGTGACTTTGGCAACGTAATTTACGGGTATTTTCGGGAACTTCAGGGTCATCGTATCGGCTGTCCGTTTCTGGATCGGGAGGTATAGTCCGGCTCTGCTGCCAGCTTTAAATGTATTCGTTCTTGATTGGACGCGCATCCCGGTTAGGGGTACGCTTGGACACCGGCATTTCTAAGCCGGGATGAATGAATCTTTGCTGACATTGGACGGACTTGTATGACCAGGTTTGAGTTACTCCACCTGTTGGTGGGGCAGGCCCGGAACAACGGGTTTGAATTTCGACGATGGTACGTGGGGAAGCTTGGCCTGCCGTGGCCGGGATCGCGTCAGGCACTGGAAAAACTCTCGGAAGAACGGCGGTACTACGCGCTGCTCTTCTCGCACGAGTTCGCTTCGAACTTCTGGAAGGCGGGCGAGATCATGACCTTTCAGGTGCCGACGCAGAGCTTCATGCGGAGGATGAAAGATGGATCGATCCGCACTATTCAGCGCAAGGGATACACGCGCAGAAGTACGCGGGAAGATGTCTGGCTCTACCACTTGAAAGAGCTGGCCACAGTGGAGGAGCCTTTGCGATACATGCGGCGGTATCTGCGGGTGGAGGAGGATCTGGACGAAGACGCCGAGACGCCGGTTGCGGTGGGAGAAGCAGATCCCTACGACAGCGAAGACTAGGCCGGCCCAGCCTATTTCAATGCGTCAAGAGCTCGCAGGGCTTCTTTCTTCTTCTCCCCGTCCGGGTCAAGCTTCAGGTAGGTCTTATACTCAGCAATCGCTTCGTCTTTCTTCTTCATCTTCTGGGCTACCTGCGCAAGAGTAAAGTGAGCCAGCGAATAATCAGGCTGCGTTTTGATGGCATCCTGAGCGCGAAGATAGGCCCCGGCAAAGTTTTCATCGCGCAGGTAGAACATCGCTACGTTGATGTCCTCATCGACGCGCTCGTCCTCGGTCTGGACGTGCGTGGCTTTGGGAAGCGGATGACGGTGAACGGAGGTGCCTTCCGAGCCGGGAGCAAGATCGGGAGTTCCGTCTTCATCTGGATTGCCGGAACTGGAACTGCTGCTCGACGAACTGCTGGAGCTGCTGGAATCGGCGCCGGGAAGCGGCGGCGCAGGAGTGGTGGGAAACGGATGTTGCGTAACCGCATCCGAGGGGGTCGTCCTGGCTCCCGAATTGGCCCCCGGGGCGTCGGGCGCGGCAGACTTCTCTGCTCCACCTGGAAATGGATGCTCGGAGGCTGCATCGGCAGGGGTAGTCCTGGAACCGGGAGCGTCCGGCTGATTTGCGTTCGCTGGCTTCTCCTGCTCTCCGGGAAAGGGGAATTGCTCGGCTGTAGTGGGCTGCCTGGCAGGCGTGCACGGCTTGGATTGGGGCTGAGAGGCTTGCTGCCCCTGTGCCGGACAAGGCGGATTCGGAGGCGTCTGCGACGTCTGGGCGAAGCCCGTACCGGAGAACGCGGCGACGGCGAGCAGAAGGCGAAATGTGAGTCGGGCGGCCATTCGGTTAACAGACTCTCTGATCTTTTGACGCTGGAACACGGCGATTTGTTATAGTCAGCTCGGGATTGCCTGCAATTTCTTTCCCTACCCTACAGTTTATTGGATGGAACCGGTTTAGCTATGTTGGATGGACTGATTATTCGCTCCTCGTCGATTCATGCGGCGGGATGCTACACAAGACGCGCGGTAAAAAAAGGCCAGAGGGTCTGTGAATACGAAGGCCCGAGGTTTACCAAAGAGGAGGCGGATGAACGGTATAAGGACCGTTTTATCACGTACCTATTCAGTTGCGGCGAGGACGGAACCGTAATCGACGGCTTCGGAACGGCCATGTTCATCAACCACTCCTGCGATCCGAACTGCGAGACCGAGGAAGAGGATGGGCGGATCTACGTGAAGGCAATCCGCAACATTGCTCCGGGAGAGGAGCTGACGTATGAGTACAACCTCCACGACAGCGACGATGAGCCGGGAGACTGCTACTGCGGAGCCCCACAGTGCCGGGGAACGATGTTCAGCGAAGAAGAGGTAAAGCGCCGGGCAAAGAAGGTTCGCGCTGCGGCTCGTCGGAAGGCCGCTCGGCAGTAACCCTTTTGCATTGCGGAAGCGTTATGCACACGGCGCGATCTGCCATCGCCGGCTGGGTGGCTGACGGCGATTACAATAGAGAACACACGGGGCTGAGGCAGCTTATCCCCACTGCTGCGTAGCTTTTCTTCTATATGGCTTATCAGGTTCTTGCTAGGAAATACCGGCCGCAGCGCTTTGCGGATGTTGCGGGACAGGACCATGTGACCGTCACGCTGATGAACGCGCTGACACAGGGTCGGATCGCGCATGGATACATCTTCAGCGGGCATCGCGGAATCGGAAAAACGACCATCGCCCGCATTCTGGCGATGGCTCTGAACTGCCGGAACGCAATTGGCTCACCGCAGCGCCCGACGGCTGAACCATGCGAGGTATGCGAGAGCTGCGTCGAGATCAGGGCCGGGAATGCGGTCGATGTGATCGAGATCGACGCAGCGACGAATCGCGGTATCGACGAGATTCGCGAGCTGCGGGATGCGGCACGGTATCGTCCTGCGCGGGACAAGTACAAGATCTACATTCTGGACGAGGCCCATCAGATTACGGATGCCGCGTTCAATGCACTGCTGAAGACGCTGGAGGAGCCGCCGGAGCACATCGTCTTTATGATGGCGACGACGCAGCCCGAGGACATTCCGCAGACCGTTCGCTCGCGATGCCAGCACTTCAGCTTCCACGCGGTAAAGCTGGTAGACATCCTGGGCGAACTGCGTGGAATTGCCCAGCGCGAAGGCGTCGATGCGGACGAGGCGGCTCTGAGCCTGCTGGCCGAGGCTGGCGATGGGTCGATGCGTGACGCACTGTCGATCATGGACCAGGCGATTGCCAGCGCTCCCGTGGAAGATGGTCGGCCCAGGCTGGATGCAGGTCAGATTCGCGAACTGATGGGCACAGTGCCTAACGCGGTCTTCGAGAGGCTGCTGGAGGCCGTGGACGGAAATCGTAGCGCAGAGGTAATTACGGTCGCGAACCAGTTGCTGGATGCGGGAAACTCCCCGGCTCAACTGGCTCGCCAGTTCGTGCGCTATCTAAGAAACTGCGTGATTGCGAAGATTGCGGGCGTGGGAGCAGACGGCGCTGCGGAAGGTGCGGCGACCGAGCTGTTGCAGATCTCGGCGGATGAGCAGAGACGCGCAGGCAGGTCAGCTTCTCTGTTCAGCGAGGAAGAGCTGACTCGGTTTCTCCAGGTCATGCTGCGGACGTTCGACGAGCTGGGATATCGACAGGAACAACGGTTCCACTTCGAACTCGGGCTGTTGAAACTGGTGCATCTGCGGCGGCTGTTGCCGATCGAAGAAGTATTGAGCAAGTTCCCCGTAAGTGCCGGAACAGGCCAGACAGGCTCAGGCGGCTCGCCCAGGGCGACGTCAGCAGCAAGTGCGAACCCGGCCCGCGGAACAGCTCCTGTGACTCGTCCTGTAGAAGTCAGCCCGGCGGTCCCTTCGAAGCCAGCCTTCTCTCCATTCAAACAGAGCACGCGGCGCTTCGATGAGAGTTCTCCAGCCGCTTCACCGGCTCCAGTTGTAGAACCGGCGAAGCCCTCTCCGCCCGTCGTGACCACGGCTCCAGAGATTACTCCTGTTACGGTTACATATTCAAAGCCGGTCGATTCCCTTCCCTCTCCCGAGGCAAAGGAGACCCTTCCCGATGCCGAGAAGGAACCTGCTCTCCCTAAAGTAGACAAGGAGCCTGTGGCTCCAACCTTCTCCAATTTGCAATCCTCCTCGTCGCACTCTGCCGAGTCCTTGCAGAAGGCCGCCACGGATGCCCTGAGCGCAGCAAAGGGACAGGATACGGCCGCCGATGCAGTCGCAGAGGCGGAGTGGGTGGTAGCAGGGGGAGAGATCCGTGTGCAGACGGAGGTCTCGAAGATCATGCTGCCGATGGTAATCAACTCGGAGGCCGAGAAGGTGATCCGAGCGGCTCTGCGGGACGCAGGAGCAGGAACACTGAAGCTGGTGCTGCTGCCGGGCGTGAAGACTGCGACGGAGAAGAAACCCAAGGCAGCGCGGGTCGGCAGCGTGCAGGCAAAGGCGCTGGAGCACCCCATTGTGCAGCGGGCGCAGTCGCTGTTCAACGCGGAGGTTCGAAGCGTGATCGACCTGCGGGACACAGAATAAGGAGCGACGACGATGGACTTTTCCGATCTGGGCAAGATGCGCGAGATGATGGGCCAGGCCAAGCAGATGCAGGAGCAGATGAAGCAGATGCTTGCGGACACAGTGGTCGAGGCTTCAAGCGGTGGCGGCGTAGTGACCGTGCGGATGAATGGGAAGAAGGAGGTTCTGCGGGTGAAGATCGAGTCGACCGTGATGGGCAGCTCGACGGCTGACCTGGAGCTTCTGGAGGACCTGATCGCCGCGGCAGTCAATGAAGCGGGGCGACGCGCGGATGAAGCAACGCAGTCGCACATGTCGGGCATGATGAGCGGATTGGGGCTGCCGAATCTTCCGGGGTTGAGTTAGTGGCAGGTTCGTACACGAGTACGCCGAGCCGATTTGCCGAGCCGATGGCGCGGCTGATCGAAGAGCTGAAGAAACTTCCGGGCATCGGGACAAAGAGCGCACAGCGACTGGCGTTTCATGTGCTGCGGTCTTCGAGCGAGGACGCCGAAGCTCTGTCCACGGCAATCCGCGAGGTGAAGCTGCACCTGCGGCTGTGCTCGGTGTGCAACAACATCACGGACATCGACCCCTGCATCTACTGCACGAGCCCACTGCGGAACCAGCGGCTGATCTGCGTGGTGGAAGAGCCCACGAATATCGCAACCATCGAAAAAACGCGCAGCTACAACGGCGTGTACCACGTACTGCATGGAACGCTCTCTCCCATAGGAGGAGTAGGGCCGGAGCAGTTGCGGATCAACAATCTGTTGACCCGGCTGCCGGAGGCGGATGAGGTCATCCTGGCGACCTCTCCCACAACCGAGGGGGAGGCGACGGCGGGGTATCTGGCGATGGAGCTGCGCCGGGCTAAGATCGACCTGCTGATAACGCGGATCGCTACCGGAGTTCCGGCAGGGAGCGATATCGAGTACGCCGATGAGGTGACGATGACTCGCTCTCTCGAAGGGCGGCGCGAGTTCTAGGCATGTGACTCACTGCGCGGCGGGTTGTATTCTGACATGGCATGTCTAAACCGATTGTTCTGACCATTCTTGACGGCTGGGGTTATCGAGCCGAGACTCACGGCAATGCCATTGCACAGGCTCGCAAACCTGTTTATGACCGGCTGCTGCGCGAATATCCGAACACTCTGCTGCGCGCAAGCGAGCACTTTGTGGGACTGCCGGATGGGCAGATGGGCAACTCCGAGGTAGGCCATCTAAACCTTGGCGCAGGACGCATCGTGCGGATGGACATGACGCGCATCGACGCGGCGATTGCGGACGGCAGTTTTTTTGAAGATCCGACGCTGGTAGAGGCATACGGACTGGCCGCGGAAAAGGGCCGGGCACTGCACCTGATCGGGCTGCTCTCCGACGGCGGAGTCCACTCACATCAGAGGCACCTTGAGGCGCTGGTCCGCATGGCGGCGCAGCGCAGGCTTACACGCGTCTTCGTCCATGCCTTTATGGACGGGCGCGACACCATGCCCGCCAGTGGAGTGGGCTACATGGAGCAACTCCTGCAAACGCTGCGCGAGACCGGCGTGGGCCAGATCGCCAGCGTAAGCGGACGATACTATGCGATGGATCGCGACCTCCGCTGGGAAAAGGAGCGGCAGGCCTTTGACGCAATGGTGACGGGCTCTCCCGAAGGCGGACGCTACGCCGACCCAGTGGAGCGAATGAAGGAGCTCTATAACAACGGCATTACCGATGAGTTCGTGCCTCCGTTTACTTACATCGACGAGACGGGCGAGCCGGTGGGGCTGATCCGCGACGAGGATGTTGTGGTGAACTTCAACTATCGTGCGGACCGCGTGCGGCAGATTACGCGAGTGCTGGCGCGCAACTCGGGACTCGCAGCCGATGGCGGGCTATCACTGCCGAAAGCAGAGGAGTTGGATGCGGAGATTCCACGGAATCTGGTGCCGCAAAATCTGCGCTACGTCTGCATGACCCAGTACGACAAGAACTTTTCGCTGCCTGTCGTGATTCCACCGGAGTCGATGGATAATCTGCTGGCAAACCTGATGGCGCAGGCAAACCTGCGAAACCTGCGTGTCGCCGAGACGGAGAAATATGCTCATGTGACGTACTTCTTCAACGGCGGAATCGAGAAGCCATTTGCGGGCGAAGACCGCGTGCTGGTTCCCTCGCAGAAGGTGGCGACGTATGACCTGGCTCCGGAGATGTCAGCCGCCGGGATTGCGGATGCGGTGGTGAAGGCGGTAAACGATACGGCCTTTGATGTCATCATCGTAAACTTCGCCAACGCCGACATGGTAGGACACTCGGGCAAGCTGGAGCCAACAGTGCGCGCCGTGGAGACAGTGGATACGGAGCTGGGGCGCATCTACCAAGCCGTGAAACAAAGAGGAGGGAGCCTGCTGGTGACGGCGGACCACGGCAACGCCGAGATGCTGATCGACCCGGCAACAGGCGGGCCGCATACAGCGCACACGACGAATCCGGTTCCGTTTCTATACATCACAGAGAAGGGACTGGGAGCGGAGCTGCGCAACGGAGGAAGCCTCCGGGACATCTCGCCTACGATCCTCGACCTGCTGGGCGTGGAGCTTCCAGCACAGATGACAGGTGGGAACCTGCGGGCTTAAAGCAACGTCTCAGATAGTCAAAAGGTTCTCCGTAGCCAGAATCGCACCTGGAACGGTTCGACGGGGTGAAAAACATCTGTGAACGCCGACGTGGCTGTCGGCGTTATCTGGGACTCATAGGCATAGTCAATGTCGTGGTCGCGGCGATTCAGCAAATTCAGAAACTCAGCGGAAACTCCCCACTCCTTCTGAATTCGATAGCCGATCTCTCCATTGAGCAACGCCGTTGGCCTGGAGCGAAAAACTCCATCGGACGTCAAATCGCGTGGGCCGAAGTAGCGCAGGCGCAGGCTTCCAGAAAAGTTGCTGAGATCGTGCAGCGCCAACCCCGTGGCAATCACCAGTCCAACGGCTTCCGGAACGCGCCTGCCGCCATCGCTGTCCGGAGCTGCATCGTCGCCATCCACCTCGGTAAACAGTGCCTTCGAATTCGCCAGATCGAAATCAATAGCCCAGTGTTCCGCCGGAGTCCAGTAATTCGCTAATTCAAAACCATAGCGATCGCTCGGCTGCGAGGAAGCCGTTGTTCCCCCGGTGTCGCCGGACTGCTGCAACTCCGATTTGCTGTGCAGATACCAGAACGAAAGCGTGCTGTTGAGATGTGGCACAGCCGTAGTGCGCACGCCAAACTCCGCGCCTTTGGTTGGAATCAGGGCAGGAATCTTCTCGCCGGGCACATTCGGGTAAGGATTGTCCCCCGAAACCGGTTCGATCGTCAGCGTTGTGCCACGCGCATCGTTCGAGTGATAGCTGGAACCTCCTTCGAGATAGAACTCAGTCCTCGCCCACGGGCCGAAGATTAAATTTACCTTCGGGCTGGGTATCGCCTTGGTGACGGTACCGGAGTTCGCCGAAGTCACCAGACTCGTCACGTTCAGGTGGGTCATGTCGCCGCGCAACGCCACGACCGAACGGAATTTTGATGCCCACTGAATTCGATTCTCGCCATAAAGGCCAATCAGCGTGTCCGTGAAATTATCCCTTTGCGTGGTCGCGGGCAGTATGTTGCCGGTGCCGGAATCCTTCTTGTCCACGCGCAGTCGCTTCGATGACTGGTAAAGGCCGTTGCCGATCCAGTCGTTGCGCAACTGGAAGCCGAAGGTGGTTTGCACCTTGCGGCCAGCCCACCCGCTGAGAATCGTGTGGTGTGCATCCACCCCGGCCACCCAGCGCCTGTCGTTCTGATTGAATTGGTCGCCGAGAATCGGATCAGTAAGGTAGTAGGTGAAGTTCGAATAGAGATTGAGATCGTAATAAAACAGGTAGGGCGTAATCTTCGTCAGCGAATTTGTATTCTGACGATGCCATTCCCCGTGCAGACTATACCGCTCCGACCTGCCGCCATCTGTCGGGTCTACTGTGCCGAAAAATCCAACGAGAGGAACAGCATTTTCGGCAATCTGATCGCTTGAGTTCCATTTCCCATGGTAGCCGCGAGCCGTAATGCTGAACCCATGCTCGTTCGAGCCCTGGCTGTACGTCAGCAGTCCGTTGTATTTGAAGTAGTCGTCCGGGCGCGTCCACGGTCCATCATCGTGATATGCTTCGCCGCCAAACAGCAGATTGCCCGCGCCAAACTTATGCGAGACACCGAAGACGCCCCGTCCATATCCATACATGCCGCCTTCCACCTGAAAGAAGTTCCGAGGCAGAGTCTTGAAAAACTCCAGATGGGCCGAGCCAGCCGAGCCGTAGTTGCCAACATCAGCGTAATAAGGGCCTTTCTCGTAATTGATCCTCTGCACGAACTCTGGAATTACGGTATTCATGTCCGAGTACCCTTCGCCGTGTGCGTGCGAAGGCAGATTCAGCGGCATATCGTCAATGAAGATAGCGAAGTCCGTGCCGTGGTCAAGATTGAAGCCGCGCAGAAAATACTGGTTGGCCTTTCCGCCACCTGCGTGCTGCGTAATGATGACGCCGGGAACCGTTTCCAGAATCTCTCCCGAACGAAGAATCGGACGATCCGCAATCTCCTTCGCGCCTACCGCTCCCTGAGTAGCCGAATTAGCGATTGCTATGAGGTCGTCTTCTCTGCCCTTCACGTTCAGAGTAGTGCTCACTGTGCCTAGAGCCAGAGAGATACGCAGCGGTGTTGGCGTTCCAGCAGCCCCGATGGCAACGGAGATTTCTTTGGCCTCAAAACCGGGATTCGATATCGCAAGCCGATAATTACCTGCCGATAATCCAGAAAGGATGAAGGAACCCTCCCTGTCCGTCCGCGTCGTTCTTAGTACAGAACCATCCGCGCTGCGAACCTGCACGGTAGCTCCGGCAATCATCGCGCCAGACATGTCAACGATAGTTCCCGATAGCCGAAATGGATCCGCACTCGTAGCCACCGGATGATCCTGCGAATCGAGCGCGGTACCCGCTATCAGAGTCGAATTGGATTGAGCAGTAGCTGTCAGTAGAGATACCGTCCCCCACAAACTAAATATTACTAATTTATAATTCGTGCTACTCATTTGCATGAGAACTCCTGCGCTTCATCCCTCGTTGCAATACCTGAGCCTGGCCTGGAATTGTTACCTCAGAAACAATCTGCAAGCGCAGGCGCCCCACGCTGTCGTTCAACAGAACGTCTCTAGAAAACAGAATTCAATGACCCACCCTTGATAACACATTTTTAAAAAAAGGTGTCACGACAATAGCTTGCTATTAGCCTCTACATCTTGCTGAATACATGGAATGCGCGGCCTGTTGCCTGAAGCTCTCTTCCCACTCTCTGAGCCGCCAGAAAATGACACGTCAATGTCAATAGGACTAATATAGTCCTATATTAATTAAGCCCCTCACAGAGTCTTCTGGCAAAGCGCTGCGAGGGGTCAGAGATCGGCTCATCTCCGGGCTGGGTGTTCTTTCCATCGAAGGGAACGCGTGGTCACGGAAAATCTCTCCGAGGGAATTGCCTGTGTTCTTGTCTGGTTCTGTTTGCTCGCTCTCGCTACCGCTTGGCTCTCAATTGGTTCCCTCACGCTCTATCGGAACAACTCGATTCCAAGAGGCTCAGTCGCAAACTGAAAGCACGCGGCCAGTAGGAGAAAGGCAATGACAGAACCAGCGCTGCCCGGACTTCGCGTGCTTGTCGTTGAAGATGATAGAGAACTCGCCGCATCCGTTCGCACCGGACTGGAGGAAGAGGGCTGTCATGTAAATCTCTGCTTCGACGGAGGGGCCGGACTGCGTCAGGCCGAGTTACATGCCTTCGATATCCTCCTGCTCGATGTCATGCTCCCCGTGCTGGACGGCTTCGAAGTCACCAAACGTCTCCGCCTTCAGGGTTCCCAGCTTCCCATCGTCATGTTGACCGGTCTTGACGCTACGCAGGACGTGGTACGCGGCCTCAATGCCGGCGCGGACGATTACCTCACCAAGCCGTTCGACTTCGACATTCTTGTAGCTCGCCTTCGAGCCAGAGTACGCGCGGCCCTCAACGGAAATCGCGACATACTACGGTTTGCCGATCTCACCCTCGATATCGAGAAGCACCAGGTAACACGCGGCGGCATTAAACTCGATCTCACGCGCACAGAGTTCTCTATCCTCGAATACCTCATGCGTTCAGCAGGCCGCGTCGCGCAGAGAGACCGCATCATCGAATCCGTATGGCCTGACCGGGATATCACCGAGAATAATCTCGATACATTCATCCGGTTTCTCCGGCACAAAGTCGACCTTCCCGGTATGCCTCGCCTGATCCATACCGCACGCGGCATCGGATATTGCCTTCGGGAATCACGCTCTTGAAACGCCTGTCCATTCATATCCGTCTGACTGTTTATTACCTGTGCAGTCTGGCGGTCATCGTTACGGCCTTCGCAATCGGCTGCTGGTACGCGATGAAGGCGAGCATGTACCACTCTGTCGACCGCGATCTTCGCTACCGCATGAGAGCCGTCGTCCCGTTTCTGCAAAGCCACTCCCTCAATACTCCCGAAGAGTTTCGCAAGACATTCGAGAACTCCCCGGATTCATCCATAGTTGGCGTCTTCGTTCAAATTACCGATGCAAAGTCTTCCCTGCTCTATCAATCAGAGATTCTGGCCGTACACCATGTTCCTGTACTTCCCCCCGGAAACGCGGATGGAAGCATCTCCTGGAGTTCTGCAAAGGAGTATGGCTGGACGATTCGTGCTGCAAGCGAGCGTATAAGGATCGATGGCGAGGAGCTCAACGTTCACATCATCGAGCCTCTTACCGATCTGCTCGATTCGCTTCATCAACTGACGTTTTACCTCTCGCTTCTCATCCCCCTGGCCCTGCTGGTCACCATGGCGGCTGGATACTGGATCGGCCGACGCGCCCTCGCTCCCGTGGAACAGATCAGGCAGACAGCCGACGCCATGCATCCCATGGATCTCACGACACGCCTTGAGGTGCCGGAGACCAATGATGAACTCGGAAGGCTGGCGCGAACCCTGAACTCCATGCTGTCCAGAATTGAGGCTGGATTCCGTTCCGTAGAGCGCTTCACCGCGGACGCCTCACACGAGCTGCGCGCCCCTCTGGCATACATCATCACCACAGGAGATGTTGCTCTACGCCGCCCAAGATCACACGAAGAACTAGAGGCAGTTGTAGGAAAAATTCTAGCCGAAGCCCGGCGCATGTCGACTCTGATCGAAAATATGCTGACTCTGGCTCGCGGCGACGCATCGCGAGTCACAAGCCAGAAAGAAGCCGTCAACCTGAATATCTTGATCGAGGAGGTTGCAGACCAGATAAGAACGGCTTTCTCCGCAAAAGGGCTTCAGTTCTACACCGTCCTCCCGCAAAACAGCGTGCAGGTCATCGGCATCGAACCGGAGTTGCGTAGCCTTATTCTCATCCTTCTGGATAATGCGATGAAGTACACCGACTCAGGCTCTGTTCGCCTCACACTTACAGCAGAGCCCTCCATCGCGAAGCTCATCGTCACCGATACAGGAATCGGCATCGAACCGGATGCCCAGCCCCTGATCTTCGACCGCTTCTGGCGCGCCGACAAAGTTCGGTCGCGGGCTGGTGGAGGAGCGGGTCTGGGACTTTCGATTGCTGCTCAGATTCTTAAGCGACACCACGGCACAATCTCCGTGAACAGCGCGCTCGGTAAAGGAAGTTCCTTCACCGTTGCTCTACCACTGCAAATAGGCGACTAAAAAAGTCGTAGATTTCAGAAAATTTTCAGGTTGCTCGTTCATATTGATTAAGGACACTTTTAGTCGTATTTCTGCACCCCGATATGCGATCATTTTGATCGCATATTAAGACCGGGCGTGTGCTCTATTTCATTGTTTTCAAAGAAGTTCTTCAACAATATGAAGGAGATTGAGGATGAAGGAATCTGGAAGAAGCAAGCTGACCTGCAAAGGTTCTCTGTTGGTAACGTGTGGTTCGGAGGTTCCGGAAACGGAAGAATCCGCAGGAAGCGCCCAATCTTCGTCAGCAGGCCGCAAAAAGCGCGGCTCCCTGCTGGCAATGGCGGCCCTGACGATTGCCGGTCTGTCCGCACACAAAGCCGAAGCTGCTGCAATCTCCAATGGCTCGAAGGACGTGCCCGAAACCGGAAAGGCTCCGACGCCAGGAGTTGGAGAAGGACAGTCGACTCCAGCCCAGACGGTTCACAACTTCCAGATCCCGGCAGGCACATTAAGTGAAGCCCTCGCTGCCATGGAAAAGGAGACAGGCATCTCCTTCAATCTGGCTACAGACAAGATCGGCGAAGTACAGTCTCCCGGTGTCACCGGTGTACTGACCGTTCAGGAGGCCCTGACGAAGATTCTCGAAAAGACAGGCGTATCGGCCCGCTTCGAGAGCCAGAACAGCGTGGCCCTTTCTCTTACCGGCAACACGACGTCGGTCGAGGTTACCGCTGCGGCGCAGCCCTCGATCAAATACACTGCCCCTCTGGTCGATCTTCCTCAAACGATCAACATCGTCAGCCAGGAGACCATGCAGAACACAGCTTCCACCACGCTGATGGAAGCGCTGCGCACTGTTCCCGGCATCACCTTCGGAGCCGGGGAGGGTGGTAATCCGCTCGGGGATCGTCCGTTTATCCGCGGCATGGACTCGCAGTCCAGCACGTACATCGACGGTATGCGCGATATCGCGGCACAGTCGCGCGAGGTCTTCGATGTGGATAGCATCGAGGTTCAGGAAGGTCCGGGCGGCGCCTATGGCGGTCGTGGAACCGGCGGCGGCAGCATCAACATGAACAGCAAGCTGGCGCGCCGCGACAACTTTATCGCCGGAAGCTTTATGCCCGGCACATCGAACTACAAGCGTGCAACGGTTGATGCCAATGCAAAGCTGAACCGCCTGGTGTCCGCCCGTTTAACGGGTATGTGGCATGACGCGGATGTTGCCGGACGCGATGCGGTCCACAATGGGCGCTGGGGTGTGGCGCCAAGCCTGGCCATCGGTCTGGGCGGCCCCACGCGCGCTTACTTCGATTACTACCACCTGGTGACGAACAACATGCCGGACTCCGGCATCCCCTATAACAATCCGAGCAAAGTGCCGACCACCGACCCCGGAGAACGAGTTCTCCAGGCCGGCGATGGATCTCCTCTCAAGCTGCCCCGACGCAGTATGTTCTGGGGTCTGACCGACCGTGACCATGATCGTGATACAGGGAAGATCGCCACTGGTCGAGTGGAGCGCGATCTGTGGAATGGGCATGGCCTGCTTCGCAACAGCTTCCGCTACGAGCGCACCGCACAGGACTATGTGTGGACGCTTCCGGATGACAGCCAGGGCAACCTCTACTACGGCCTGATCTTCCGCCGCATCAACAGCCGTGTCGCCGCGGTCTTTACAGCCGACAACCAGACTGATCTCTCCGGCCAGTTCAAGACCGGCAAGATTCGTCACTCCTACGCGACCGGTATGGAATTCTCGAAGGAGCGAGGCAACAACGACTCCTACACGAACAACACCACGACGGCTACCGGCGGAGTGGAAGATTGTCGCTTTGGAGCGGGTGCGGCGTCAGGGTACAACTGCACGCTGCTGTTTTCGCCCGACTACCAGGACCCCTGGGCTCTGACCGGCACCCTCAAGCTGAATCATAATCCGACGCATTCCACCTCTCTGACCAAGTCCGTGTATGCATTCGATACGATTGTGTTCAACCCGCATTTTCAGAGCACGGTTGGAGGACGCTATGACCACTATGACTCCAGCTTCAAGACTGCGCTGACCGCAGGTGTGAGTACGCCCTATAGCGTAACCAATAACATTGGAACCTACCTGGCGAGCCTCATCTATAAGCCGGATCGCGCCACCAGCGTCTACGGTACGGTCAGCACGGCAGCAATCCCCACCGGCAATGCGCTGGCTCAGGGATCGGATACCTCCGCGCTGAACAGCCAGATCAATGCCAACCTGCAACCCGAAACTATCCGCGAGGAAGAGTTCGGAGCCAAGCGGGAGTTGTCGGGTGGCCGAGCGCTGGCGCGAATCGACTTCTTCCGGGAAGACATCCAGAACGTCCGCATTACTCAGGCGGATGGAACGGTTGCTGCCGCCGGTAACGATCGCACGCTTGGCGCACAGGTTGGCGTCAGCGGCCAGATCACCAGGAAATGGCAGTTCACCGGCGGTTACACCTACATCGATGCCACCCTGACTAACGCAGGCGGCACGGGAGCAACCAATGGCCAGTCCATGCCCAACACGGCTCGTCATAGTCTCAGCATCACCAGCAGCTACCGGATTACCCGGCATCTGAACGCTGGTGGAGGCATCTACAGCATGACCAAGGTGTGGGGAAGCCAGGCGAACAACAAGTGGGTACCGGGGTATGCTCGCGTGGATATCTTCGGCAACTACGAGTTCAACAAGCACCTGAACCTGCAGGCGAACATCCAGAACGTCGGCGACAAGCTGTACTTCCAGCAGGCGTATGCCACGCATTACGCCATTCCGGCGCCGGCACGCTCTGCCGTCTTCGGCATCAACGTAAAGTTCTAGGCATACGAAGATGGAACAACCGAATCAAAACTCGTTGGAACTGGTGCGCGCCGCGGCTCTCCGCGGCGTGCATCAGGCTCAGGTTCTATATGGGCAAATGCTGCTTGATGGCAAGCTCGTGGAACGCTCTCCTGCTGCGGCGTTTTACTGGTTCGAACGTGCTGCCAGGAGCGGAAACATCATGGCGATCAACATGGTGGGAAGATGCCTCGATCAGGGATGGGGCGTACCTCCAAGCCAGTCCCTTGCCGAGAGGTGGTTCCGCAAAGCTGCGGAACAAGGCCTCGACTGGGGCATGTATAACCTGGCAACCCTGCTGACACTCGGAGAAGGCGGCGTTCCTCAGGACAAAACGCAGGCGTTTTTCTGGCTGCGCAAGGCGGCCGACCTCGGGCATGTCAAATCCCTGAATCTTCTCGGAGGCTTTTACGAGGACGGCTGGGTCGCGCGTCCTAATCGTGCCACAGCCCGCGATCTTTACCGCAAAGCTGCTATCGGTGGAGACTTCCGCGGACAATTCAACTACGCCCGATTCCTGCTTCAGGAAGGCGACCGGATGGGAGCCTTGCACTGGCTCCAACAGGTTCCCGTCACCGCGACTCCATCATTCCTCGCCAAGATGCGAGATTTCCTATCCAAGCTTCCGCATCGCGAGATCAGGGACTTCGTAGCCACTCTCAATTTCTGCCCACAGGAATGATCTCTGTTCAACCACAGTCATGATTTTTTATTTGAGGTAAAAGAATGCTGATTCAAATCCCAGATCTGCTGAGCCAGGAAGAAGTGGCGCAGTTCCGCAATGAACTCGACAACACCAACTGGGTCGATGGCAAAGCCACAGCCGGCTATCAGTCCGCCCAGGTAAAACACAACATGCAGCTACCGGAGTCAAGCCCGGTAGCAATCGAGCTTGGCCGGAAGATCGTCCAGGCCTTGCAGCGCAATCCCCTGTTCATCTCAGCGGCCCTTCCTGCAAAGATCTTCCCTCCCCTATTCAATCGCTACGATGGCGGGCACTCCTTCGGCAACCATGTCGATAACTCCGTCCGCCGCATTCCACTCACCGGCGAACAGATCCGGACAGATCTGTCTGTGACGCTCTTTCTCAGCAGCCCGGAAGAGTACGACGGAGGCGAACTCATCATTGACGATACTTATGGCGCTCACTCGGTCAAACTGCCTGCTGGTCACATGGTGCTCTATCCGTCGACCAGCCTCCATCGCGTCCTTCCGGTGACTCGCGGCAGCCGCGTCAGCTCCTTCTTCTGGCTTCAGAGCATGGTGCGTCGCGACGCACAGCGCAGCCTTCTGCTCGATCTCGACGTAGCCATTCAAAAAGTAGGACAGGACATGCCCAATCATCCTTCGCTCGTCGAGTTCACCAGCGTCTATCACAATCTGCTGCGCGAATGGGTAGAAGTGTAGTCGAACAATACCGACAGAACGTCTATTCCCACGACCGCAGATCCCTTTGAGGAAATTCATTATGTTAAGCAATTCATCTCGCAACTCATTTCTGCTGGCTCTGGCGCTGAGTGCCTGCACAGCAACTCATGCCCAGAGACCGCAGGAACGTCCGCGTGTGATTCTCGAAGCGCTCGACCTCGATCATGACGGCAATCTCTCTCCGCAGGAGATACAGGCCGCTTCAACATCTCTTCACTCGCTGGACCGGGACGGAGACGGCCAGTTAAGCCTCGATGAACTTTCGCCGCGTCGCACGGATGCTGGCGCCTCTCCAGATCAATTAGCCACACAGCTTATGCACTTCGATAAAAACGGAGACGGAGTCCTGACGCCCGATGAGCTTCCGGAGCGTATGCAATCCCTCTTTACGCGTACCGACGCGAACAAGGACGGAAAGCTCACTGCGGATGAGATTCGCCAAAGCGCCGCAAAGACCGCAGGCCCACGCGGGCGTGAGTTGAACTCGGAAGAAGCCGTCAACATGATGCATCTCGATCCGATAGCCGACGCATTGGATGCCGACCATAACGGGCCAATCTCAGCCGAAGAGATCAGCACGGCAAGCGCTCATCTCCTCCTGCTCGATAAGAACCACGATGGAACCATCGCCGCGGACGAGATTCCCATGCGCCAGCAAAGCCCGGCCCAGCGCGTGGCACATATGCTGGGAGAATTCGATACCAATCAGGATGGCAAACTGAGCCGCGAAGAAGTTCCCGACGGTATGCGCGATCGCTTTGCCGATGCCGACAAAAATAACGATGGCTTCCTGGATTCCAACGAACTCCAGCAGATGTTCGCCACCATGCCAGCGGGCGGCGGCCCTCGCCGCAATCGCGACGCCAACGCCGATCCAAACACCCAGCAACCGAAAGGACCGAGCCACTAATGCATATCTCTTCTTCTCGCTTCTGGCAGATCGCCGCAGCCGTTCCATTGGCTACAGTCGCAGTCAGTAGCTCGGCGCAGCCCGTCATTGCATTCGATCAGCAGGAGACTGGTACCTGGAGCTTTCACCACGAAGATGTCCTCGGAACATCTCTGGAGATCAAGGTTCAGGCCAGCACTCTCGCCGAGGCACAACGCGCCGAAGCTGCGGCTCTAGCTATCTTCGATAAAGACAACGCCATCCTCAGCACCTGGCGCCCCGAGAGCGAAGTCTCACGGTGGGCCAGAACACGCTTCGAGCCGGTAGCCGTTTCTCCCGAGCTCTACGATGTTCTGTCGCAGTTTGACCACTGGCGCAAGCGCACCGGCGGAGCTCTCGACGCTTCCGTGGAAGCTGCAACGCGCCTATGGAACAACGCAACTGCCGAAGGCCGAGTACCCGACGAACACGAAATCGCTATGACCGTCGAGGCCATCCAGCAGCCACACTGGTCGCTCGACGCAGAACACCGCACCGCCACACGGCTCAGCGATGTGCCGCTCGCTCTGGCATCCTTCACCAAGAGCTATATCACCTCGCGCGCCGCGGATGCAGCCTTGAAGGCTGGCGCCGCCGGCGTCATGTTGAACGTAGGCGGAGACGTGATCGTTCGCGGTGCCCTGACACAGAAGGTCGCCATCGCCAACCCCGCAGCCGCTGCGGAGAACGACCGGCCCTTGGATTCCGTTGTCGTTCGAGATCGCGCTGTAGCCACAAGCGGCTCATATCGCCGTGGCTTTGAACTCGCAACTGCCATAAAGGCAAATACGCCGCAATTCTCTCACCTGATCGATCCGCGCACGGCGCAGCCTGCAAATCACGTACTCTCCTCCACCGTGATCGCGCAGGATGCAGTTACGGCAGGAGCACTGGCAACGGCATTTTCTATCCTCCCCATCGAGGAAAGCCGCAGGCTGGCCGCCTCTCATCCGAACACCCAGTACCTCCTTGTACTAGCCAATGGCGAACAGATCACTAGTAACGACTGGCCGCAATCTTCAGGTCTCCTGCAGGTTGCATATCATCTTCCGCCCGCTCCGGTCGCACTACAGGCCGCCAACGGCCAGTGGAACCCGGCCTTTGAGTTGGGCATCGACCTGAACCTGCCGCGCATTCAGGACGCTCGCTATCGTCGCCCCTATGTAGCTGTGTGGGTCGAGGACGCAGACCATTACCCAGTACGCACACTGGCGCTCTGGACGCAGAATCCTCGCTGGCTGAACGAGCTAAAGCAGTGGTATCGCGATGACCAGGTTCGCAGCCTTGCGGAAGGCACGGATGTATCGCGCACCGTATCGTCGGCAACGCGTGCGCCGGGCCATTACACGCTGACGTGGGACGGCAAGGATAACGAAGGCAAGCCCGTAAAGGCTGGCAAATACACTATCTGCATCGAAGCCTCTCGCGAACACGGCGGCTACGATCTCCAGCGGCATGAGCTGGACTTCAACGGCAAGGCACAACAGGTAGCTCTGCCCGAGGCAAAAGAACTGGGAGCGACAACGCTTGATTACCACAAGCGCTAAGAACGTAAAAACGCCGCGCGCGATCCTTCGGCAGAAAACTGCGAAGATCGCGCGCTGGCTCCATATCTATTTATCGATGGCGTGCTTCGCCATCGTGCTGTTCTTTGCAGTAACAGGGCTCACTCTCAATCACGAAGAGTGGTTCGAGAATGCACAGAAGGTCACCGTTATGAAGGGGGCCATGCCTCTCGATCTTCTGCACAAGCCCGATGAGTTGCGGATCGTGGAATACATTCGCAACATCAACCACGTCCGCGGTGCCGCCGGAGACGTGCGTACCGATGACGGCCAGATCACCCTCTCGTTCAAAGGTCCGGGTTATTCGGCGGATGCAACAATCGAACGATCTTCCGGAAGATACGAGCTCGTCGAAACTCGAAACGGTTTCTGGGCCGTCATGAACGATCTGCACAAGGGGCGTGACACCGGAAGTCGATGGAAGTGGCTCATTGACGCCTCCGCCGTTCTGCTGACGCTGGTCTCGCTCACCGGTCTGATACTGATCTTCTTTCTGTACAAGAAACGCACTGCGGGGCTTACAGTAGCCGCCATCGGTTCCCTGCTGTGCCTGCTGCTTTATCGTCTTTTTGTCCCCTGAGCGCCCTAACACCGAGGAGCATCTCCATACAGGCAGGTTCGAATCACATGGGCTTACTGAAACTTACAAAACGAGCAGACTACGGCATGATGGCCATGCGTTATCTGGCTGAACATGCTGACGAAGGCCCGCACTCGACACGGGATATCGCAGCGTCCAACGACATCCCATACCCAGTATTGGCAAAGACGCTGCAGGCGCTCGCAAGAGCGCAGCTCATCACCTCGCAACACGGAGCCATGGGCGGTTACGTTCTCGCAAGACCTGCCCATACCATCAGTACGCTCGATGTCATCAGCGCGTTCGACGGCCCTCTGGTGATTACAAGCTGCGCCACTCTCCACGGCACCTGCAACATCATTGGACGCTGCACCGTAAAAGAGCCCTTGAGCAGAGTCAATAACAGCATCCGTCACCTGCTCGACAGCATCACCATCGCCGACCTGACAGATCCGGAGCCAAAGCTTCCCGATTACAAAGCCGCAAACCTTATAAACATCTCGTAAGACCGACATCGATTTCGCCGGGCAACCTCTTTACACCCATACGATAACTAAAGAAGGATGGATACAGGAAGACGATCTATACCGATACCGCCCCTGAGCGTCTGCTTGGAACGGAACCGCATATCGCCCGTTAGAGGTCATCAAAGGACTAACTTTATAGTCACTCGCAATGCCCTCTTACTCTGGGCTTTCCTTATCGCGTGCTGTCTCCATTGCAGCGAGGCTTCGTCACAGATTCTTCACAATGACGAAGCCGTTCGGCACTACATCTCTATCTCCTGGAATACCCTCACTCGTTCGACAAGCGATTGCAAATCCTATGAAGACACCAAGGTTGCTGATCGACCGGTTCTCTTCATCCCTCATGATTTTCAGATCGATTCGGACTTCAGGTCCTTCGTATCTCGATGCCAGATCGATATCGAACGCCTGCCCAGAATTATCGAAAAACTGGATGACGTGCCGGTCAGCTCACTCCGTCGCAATGGGCTCTTGTACCTTCCCAGGCCTTATGTCGTCCCAGGTGGCCGATTCAACGAGATGTATGGATGGGACAGCTACTTCATCGAGCTGGGATTGCTTGTAGATAATCGTAAAGATTTAGCGCAGGACATCGTGGAGAATTTTCTTTTTGAGGTCGAGCACTACGGCGGAGTCCTGAATGCAAACCGCTCCTACTATCTGAGTCGCTCGCAGCCTCCTTTTCTGGCAACCATGATTCTGTCCCTATATCGCTCCCACGGGACAAGGCAACAGTCGGAATCCGGATTGAATAAAGTTTGGCTTGGTCACGCATACAACGATGCCGAGCGCGTCTACTCCTTTTGGATTGGTCCCGATCATCAAGCAGGTGACACTGGCCTTAGCCGCTACTTCGATCTTGAAGGTGGACCGGTTCCCGAGATGGCGGACGACGACCAGTACTACGCGAAGGTAGAGCAATGGCTGAAAGAACATCCTCTCGAACATCCGGAGTATTTGATCAACGAGCCTGACGCCGCACACAGATCAAAGCTATCGGAAGAATTCTTCCGAGGCGACCGGGCCGACAGAGAATCAGGCTTCGACACAACTTTTCGCTTCGGTCCCTTCTCCGGATCAACCCATCACTTCGCGCCGGTCTGCCTGAATTCGCTCTTGTACCGCTATGAGCGCGACATGGAAAAGATGGCCCTACTGCTGGGGAAAACGAAGGAAGCTCGGGCATGGAGCCTGAGGGCGCAGAGACGAAGATTGTTAATGAATCGCTATCTCTGGGATGCAAAGGTTGGCGGATTTGTCGACTACGACTTCGTCAGGAAACAACGCTCGAACTATCCATACGCAACCTTCTTCTATCCGCTGTGGGCGGGGCTTGCGACTCCGGGACAGGCAAAAAAAATGACTGCCTTGTTGCCTCAACTGGAAGTCGACCACGGGGTCCAGATGAGTACTTTCGCAAGTGGCCTGCAGTGGGATTCTCCGTTCGGATGGGCTCCGTGCAACTGGATCGTTGTCGACGGCTTGAGGTCCTACGGCTTCGAGAGGGATGCCCGGCGCATAGCCGCTAAATTCACGCGCATGGTAGAAGAGAACTTCGAGAAAGAAGGGACGATTCGAGAAAAGTACAACGTCAAAGAAGGAACAACTGAGGTGCAGGTAAGCAACGGCTATAAGCAGAACGTCACGGGGTTCGGATGGACGAATGGCGTCTACCTGGTCATGCAGCAGTTCTTGCAAAAGTAAATGCGGGATTCAACAAACGAACAACCTCCCTCATCCTGAACTGATGCGTCACGCCTCAGCCCAGACGACGATGAATGTCTACGGACAGGCCATGACATCATCCAAGCGGGAAGCAAATGGCGAAGTCGTGGAGATGGTGCTCAAGCCGGTGAAAGCGAGCGCCTAAAGGCATGAATTTTGCGAATGGGAGTCAGTGGGAGTGAATCTAAGGGAAAGGGCACTCAAATTTGACTCGTAACTGATTGATTTGATTGGTTGCGGGGCCTGCAATGCGCCGAATTTTCTATTGCTTGCATTCTCCGTGGAACTGGCACGGAATGCCGCGTGAAACCTTTCTATTGATTTTTCTCGTCTGCTCAGTTCGACGGCTTTCTTTTGGCAAGAGGGATATATCGTTCGCCCGGTGTCTTCCAGGAGTTGAAGAATTCGA
>JAATEV010000105.1 GCA_015655585.1 Terriglobales bacterium
ACAGGTTTGATGGCTGGGTGAAGAGAAAGCGGTTCGCGCTTTGCGCGAATGCCCACCTTAGCGACGATGAAGCCGTCGCTAAGATGGGGCACCCGGTATTACCTGACGGGGCCCGTGCTGTTACCGGGGTAGATTATTTCTTCGGGGTCTTCTTTGGGGTGGTGAAGAGGGATTTGGGGCACATGGTGTGGATGCCTTTGTTGCCGTCTACCAGCTCGGTTACGTCTACGTCGCAGGCTACGGAGATGAGGGCGTAGGCGTCTTCGGGGGAGAGGCGGGGGTGGTCGGTCATCTGGGCGGAGAGGAAGGTGATCATGTTGTGGATGGAGATGGTGGCGGCCTGGGTGAGATCGCGGTCGAAGCCAGTGGAGATGTAGTGTGTGGGCGTTTCGGCTCGGGGCCATTCGAGCGGCGGCTCGGCCTCCTTCTTCTTGTGGACTATGAACTGGAAGGTGCCGGTTAGCTGGGTTTCGAGGGCCATGATGTCGATCTCGCCGTTGCCTTGTCCGGCGTGGCCGTCGCCGGTCTGGAAGAGGGCTCCTTTGGCGCGGACGGGGATGAAGACGGAGGTTCCGGCGGTGAGTTCCTTGAGGTCCATGTTTCCGGCGTTGGCGCCAGGAGGGCCGGAGCTGATGCGGCCGGATTCGGGTGCGGGGGCCAGGCCCATATCGCCGAAGAAGGGACGGAGGGGGACGGTGACGCCGGGGGCGAAGTTGCCGGTCATGCGGGTACGGTCGAGGGGGATGATTTTGGCGTGGGGGCCGGGGAAGTCGGCGTCTAGAAAGCCGCCCTTGAGCTGGCTGTTGCAGGCCCAGGGGACGTCGAGGTGGATTTTTTTGATGCGGACTTCGAGGACGTCGCCGGGTTCGGCTTCGGCGATGGTTACGGGGCCGGTGAGGATGTGGCTGCCGGGGCCTTTGTCGGCGGGGATGTTGTCCCAGATGGTCTGGACGTAGGGCGGGATGTCGGCGGGGGCTACGCCTCGGGCTTCTAGGGAGGCTGGGGTGCCGCAGGTGGAGAGGGTCTGCATGATTACGGTGTCGCCGGAGTGGACGGTCAGGGCGGGGGGGAGGCTGGCGTCGAAGTGTCCCCAGACTACGGTTTGCGGGGTGGCTGGGAGGGTGTGGGTCTTCTGGGCTTGGGCGAGTGGGGCGAGGGCTAAGACGCAGAGGGCTGCGGTGCGGAGGGTTTTCGGGGGCATGGGTATTTTGTATAGCACAGTGGCTGGGAGGAGAAAGGCGTAACGGTGATCGGAGGGATTTTAAGGGCGATAAGAGCGGATTTTTAAAGGCCGACCGCGGATTTCTCGGATAAAAACGGATTTAAGGACAAAGGTGATTTAAAGACAAATGCGGGGTTTAAGGCAACGACAAAAACAAAGGCAAGGGCAATGAATCCGTCGCTTCGCCCTTCGGGCTACGCGACAGCCTTCGGCAGAGAGGTAGTCGCTTCGCGACGTTTTTTTTGACGTGGGGCTGAAGCCCCACTCTAATCCCAAGAGCAAAAGGTAAGAACAACGGCAAAAGCAAAAGCGGTTCGCGCTTTGCGCGAATGCCCATGTCCGAAAGTCCGGACATGGGGCACCCGTTGTTTGGCTGGGAGTTGGTTTTTTGGGGGTGACTGATAGAGTGGATGTTTGGTGCTCTTTGTTCGGTTTATTGCTGGAGTGCCTGGATTTTTGACTTTATTGGTAAGGACGCTTTCGCATGTTTACGCCTGGGCACTTTTTGTTTGCGCCGACGCAGAGGATTCACTTTATCGGGATTGGCGGGATCGGGATGAGCGGGATCGCGGAGATTCTGCTGACGATGGGGTATGCGGTCTCGGGCAGCGACCTGCGGAAGAGCGCGGTTACGGAGCGTCTGGTGGGGTTGGGGGCGCGGATCTTTGAGGGGCATGTGGCGTCGAATGCGGCGGCGAGCGATGTGGTGGTGACCAGCTCGGCGGTGTCGCAGACGAACCCGGAGGTGCTGGAGGCTCGGGCGCGGAAGATTCCGGTGATTCAGCGGGCGGAGATGCTGGCGGAGTTGATGCGGCTGAAGTATGGGATCGCTGTGGCTGGGATGCATGGGAAGACTACGACCACTTCGATGGTGGCGGCGGTGCTGGCGGGCGGCGGGCTGGACCCCACGGTGGTGGTGGGTGGGAAGGTGAATGCGCTGGGATCGAATGCTCGGCTGGGGAACTCGCAGTACCTGGTGGCGGAGGCGGATGAGAGCGATCGGAGTTTTCTGAAGCTGTCGCCGGTGCTGGCGGTGGTGACGAATCTGGATCGCGAGCATATGGATTGCTATCGCGATATGGAAGACGTTGAGAACGCGTTTGTGGAGTTCATGGACCGGCTGCCGTTCTATGGGGCGACTACGGCTTGTATTGATAATGAGTTGCTGCGGGGCGTGCTGCCTCGGGTTCGGCGGAAGGTTTACACGTATGGCGAGAGTGAGGATGCGGACTTTCGGCTGAGTGTGCTGGAGAAGGACGCGGAGAGTCATGCGCTGTTTGAGGTGAACTACAAGGGGCTGGTGCTGGGGCGGTTTCGGCTGCATGTGCCGGGTCGGCATAATGTGCTGAACGCTACGGCGGCGGTGGCGGTGGGGGTGCAGTTGGGGGTGGCTCCGGACCAGATTGCGGCGGGGCTGGAGACGTTTCGTGGGGTGGACCGGCGGTTCCAGGTGAAGGGGACGGTGCGTGGGGTGGCGGTGGTGGATGATTATGGGCACCATCCTACGGAGATTGTGGCTACGCTGAAGGCGGCGCGGGAGTGCGGGTATAAGCGGGTGCATGTGCTCTTTCAGCCGCATCGGTTTACTCGGACGAGGGACTTGATGACGGAGTTTGGGCTGGCGTTCAAGGACGCGGACACGATGCAGGTGCTGGATATCTATGCGGCTAGCGAGGAGCCGATTGCTGGCGTGGATGCCAAGGCTCTGGTGAAGGAGATCGGTGGGACTGGGGTCGCGTATGCGGCTTCGGTGGGTGAGGCGGTGAAGGCTCTGGCGCAGGAGGCGAAGGAGGGGGACGTGATCCTGACGCTGGGTGCGGGGAGCGTGTCGCAGGCGGGGGCTTTGCTGCTGGAGGCTTTGGGAACGAACGGGTGAGTTCCTGAAAGGGTACATGGGCAAGATGTTCGGTAAAGACCTCGTTTAGACGCGATATAGTCGAAACGGCGGCTGTGCTGTCCTTGGTTGGGCGTGCGAAAGAGCGATTCATCTTCGAAGCGTGGTGGTGCGGTGCTGGAGACGCCGGAGCAGGGGTATGCTCCGGAGACGGCCTCGCCGCGCCGGGTGGCGGCTGCGCCGCGGCGGATGGGGCGCGACTCCGCTGATGAGTTTGCTGACGATTTGTATGACGATGAGGGGGCCTCGGTAGAGCGGCGGATGGGGCCGGGAGTTCGGCTGAAGTTTCGCGGGTTTCCCAGAACGGCTAAGGGAAGGATTGTTGCCGGGGTCGGGCTGCTGCTTTGCCTGGGGATCTGCTTTGCCGCGTTGGCGCTGACGCGGACGGTGATTCTGCACGATGAGAGGTTTTATATTCCTTCGGCCTCGGCGATTGAGTTTCAGGGAAATGTGAATGTGACTCGGGAGCAGTTGCTGGATGTGTTTGGCGAGGACATTGAACGGAACATCTTCAGCGTGCCGCTGGCGGAGAGGCGGGCGGAGGTGGAGAGGATTCCGTGGGTGGCCCATGCTACGGTGATGCGGCTGCTGCCGGACCGGCTGCGGGTCTCGGTGATGGAGAGGACGCCGGTGGCGTTTGTGCGGCAGGGCGGGCATATCGGGCTGGTGGACGCGGAGGGAGTGCTGCTGGAGATGCCGCAGGATGGCGGCTCGGCTCCGCACTACTCGTTCCCGGTGGTGTCGGGGATTGTGCCGGGCGATCCGCTGTCGACGCGGGCGGCGCGGATGAAGATCTATACGCGGTTTACGGGGGATCTGGATGGGGCAGGGGAGAAGATTTCGCAGGAGTTGAGCGAGGTGGACCTGTCGAACCCGGAGGACGTGAAGGCACTGATTCCGGATAAGAACAGCGATATCCTTGTTCACTTTGGCGAGTCGGACTTTCTGCCTCGGTATAAGCGGTTCAAAGAGCACTTGCAGGAGTGGAAGACGCAGTATCCGAAGCTCTCTTCGGTGGACATGCGGTACGAGCGTCAGGTGGTTCTGGAGATGCAGCCGGGTGCGGCGGCTCCGCTGGCCGGCGATGGCGCTGTGGTTGCGGATGCCGGGAAAGATGCTGCGGGGAAGGTCTCCGCTGCTGCTTCGACTAATTCGACTAAGAAGCCTGAGGCCGTTGCCAAGAAGGCTGACGTGGTTGCTAAGAAGCCGGGTGCGGTGAAGAAGGCGGCTGCGGCGGTTCCGGCGCATGTTACGGCGGTGAGTGAAAAGGCGTTCGATGTTCCGGCTAAGAAGGACGTCGCTGCGAAGAAGCCAGTGGTGAAGGCGAAGGCGCGCAAGTCTGTGGAGAAGCATCGTGTGGCGGTTGTGCGGGCGAAGGCTAAGGCGGCTGCTTCGCATCCTGCTGGAGCTGGGGTGGGGGTGGCGCATCCATGAACCAGAAGCAGGACAATCTGATTACGGTGCTGGATGCGGGCAGCACGAAGAGTTGCGTGCTGGTGGCGGAGTTGCAGGATGGGGTGCTGCGGTATCGCGGGCATGGAATTGAGCCTTCAAAGGGGATGCGGAAGGGTTTGATCGCGGAGCTAGGCCCGGCGGCGGAGGCGATCAATCGCGCAGCATTGACGGCGGAGCGGACAGCGAAGGCAGGGATTGAGACGGCGGTGGTGGGGATTGGCGGGACGCATGTGCGAGGGGTGAACTCGCGGGGCGGCATCAGCCTGGGCAGCCGGATGCGGGAGATTACTCGGGAGGAGGTGCGGGCGGCGGTGGATCGGGCGCGGAGTGTGGCGCTGCCTCCAGACCGCGAGGTGCTGCATCTGCTGCCGCAGGAGTTCATATTGGACGACCAGCCGGGGATTCACGACCCGGTGGGGATGGTGGGGAACAAGCTGGAGGTGAATCTGCATCTTTCGACTTGCTCGGGGGGCGTGGCGCAGAGCGTGATTACGTGCGCGAACCGGGCGGGGCTGGAGGTGCTGGATACGGTGTATGAGGGGATTGCCTCGGCGGAGGCGGTGTTGAGCGCGGACGAGCGGGAGCTGGGCGTGTGTATGGCCGATATAGGGTCGAGCACGACGGAGCTGGCGGTGTTCTTTGAGGGCTCAATTGCTCATACGGCGGTGCTGCCGATTGGCGGAGACCACTTTACGAATGATCTTGCGGTGGGACTGCATGTGACGGTGGAAGAGGCCGAGTATCTGAAGAAGACGTTTGGGCACTGCGTGGTGACGGCGGTGCCGCAGATGAACGAGATCGAGGTGGGGGGGAATCTGGCGATCTCGGGCGGGCAGCCGGCGCGAATGGTGAGACAGCGGTTTCTGGCGGAGATTCTGGAGCCGCGGGCGCGGGAGCTGTTCACGATGATGCGGAGCAATCTGCGGGATGGCGGGGTGCTGGAGGCTCTGGGGGCGGGTTTTGTGGTGACGGGTGGAGGCTCGCACATGGCGGGGCTGCTGGATAATGCGGAGAGTCTGCTGCGGGTACCAGCGCGGATTGGGTATCCGGTGCCGCTGTCGCGGATGCCGGAGGAGCTGGCGCAGCCGGAGTTCGCGGCGGCGATCGGGATGCTGCTGTATACGCACAGGACACAGGTGCGGAAGGCTAGCGAGGAACGCGGGCTACGGGCTAAGCTGAAGTCGATCTTTGCGGGTAGTTTTTAGGGCTGACCTCGGTTCGCGGATCTTTACGGATCTAAAGGCAACGGCGTAACGGTGATAAAAGGGATTTTAAAGTCGATAAGAGCGGATTTTTAAAGACAAAAGCTGGAAAGGCAAAGCAAAGGCAATGAATCAGTCGCTTCGCCCTTCGGGCTTCGCTCCGGCCTTCGGCAGATAGGGGCACCGCTTTGCGGCGGGCTTTTGACGCCGAGCTGAAGCCCGGCTCTAATCCTAAAAGCAACGACGGCAGCAAAGGCAACAACAGCAACAGCTCCGGCTCGCGTTTTTATATGTCCAGTGCCCAGACAGGAATACAGGTTGAACAACCGCGCCGGGGCAAATGTACACTTGCGCATGGTTCAATCGCCGAAGTTTATTTCTGCTCTTGCTGTCGCTCTTGGCGTATTCTCCATTCCTCTCTGGTCGCAATCCGCGGCCGCTCCAACTCCGCGGGCGCTTATCGAGAAGGCAATTGCTCTCAGGAACAGCGATAAGATACTGCCCCGCTACACTTACTTCCAGCTCAAAACCACCCAGAATCGCAACACGAAGGGGAAGCTCTTCGTCGATGAGGCAACTTTGTACGAATACACATGGATCGGCGATCTTGCATACGCGCGTATCGTTGCGGTCAAGGGCAAGCCGCTTACGGGGAAGGCTCTCGCCGACGAGCAGGCCCGCTACGACAAGGCGGTCGCCGATCACGGCGGGTTCATGGAGGTTCCGGTCAAGCTCAAGCACGCTTATCGATTGAACACTTCCCTGAGTCTCGAATCTCTTCTCGCGCCGGCTTATGTTTTGAGTGAGCTTCGTCAGGAGACACTGGCGGGCACGCCTACTCATGTCATTGACTGCACGCCAGCGGCTTCGACGGACGTTACTCATCCAGCGGCGACTCGTCACGCTACTCTCTGGGTCACTGATTCCGGCGCTATTTTGCGAGAGACCTATGAGGTTGTCGTCGATGAGCCCGATAAGATGCGTGGCAGCCACGGGCAGGACGATTCTCAACTGATCGACGGCAATCTACTGCCGCAACATAGCTTCTTTCACCTCAACGCACCCAATGGCAACACCGGCGATTTTGAAGACACCTATTCCCGCTACCGACGATTCAACGTGTCCTCCCGCATCGTGTCTACCACTGAATCCTATGGTGACGGCCCCAAGTAATGCCGCAGCACTAGGCGATCCAGCCCTGGGGTTTGCCAGACCTAGGGCTTGATGGCTTCGAGGATTTTTTCGAGCGAGGTGCGGGCGTCGCGCAGGGCGGCTTTGGTGCCTTCTATGCGGCTTATCATCAATGCGCCTTCTAACGTGGCGATGATGGTGTTGGCTATGCGTCGGGGTTCTATGTCGGGGCGGACCTCGCCTGAGTGGATGCCTTCTTTGACGATGGCGGCGAGGCGGGTGCGCCAGTCCTGGATGCCGTCGCAGGCTAGTTGGCGGAGGACGGGGTTGCCGTCGTCGGCGTCGATGGCGGTGTTCATGAGGGGGCAGCCGCCGGGGGTGACGGAGGGCATCTCGGTGAAGCGCTTAATGTAGTGGCGGAGGCGGTCGAGCGCGCCGGGGATGTGGTCGAGGTCCTGGGTGCGGATGCGGACGGAACTGGCGAGGGCGAAGCGGAAGGCCTCGGCGGCGAGCTCTTCCTTGCTGGAGAAGTGGCGGTAGAGGCCGCCTTTTTCGAGGCCGGTGGCTTGCATGATGTCCTGCATGGAGCAGCCGTCGAAGCCGCGCTGGTTGAAGAGCGGGGCGGCCTGCTCGATGATCCACTGCCGGGTTACTTCGCCTTTGTTCATTGAAAATTTCCCTTGGGAAGCAGGATACAGAAAAAAGCGCATCGTTCCGCCTCTATGGAGAATCAGATGATAAAAGAGACCGTTCGGTCTCTTTGTTTTCTTCATGAGGGGTTCGCTCTACGATGGCTACAGCCACGCTTGCCAATCCGGCGAAAGCTGCTTCGCGGCCTTTGATTAACCCGTGGGTGGTTGCGCTGACGGTGACGCTGGCGACGTTCATGGAACTGCTGGATACGTCGATCGCGAATGTTTCGCTGCCTTATATTGCGGGCGGGCTGGGGCGGTCGTTCGACGAGGTGACGTGGATTCTGACGACGTATCTGGTGGCGAACGCGGTGGTGCTGCCGATGAGCGCGTGGTTGTCTCGCGTGTTCGGCAGGAAGAACTACTACATGGCCTGCGTGGCTCTGTTCACGATTACTTCGTTCTTCTGCGGGATTGCGCCGAGCCTTGGGATCATGCTGCTGGCGCGGGTGTTGCAGGGCGTGGGTGGCGGTGGGTTGGCTCCGGTGGAGCAGGCGATTCTTGTCGATACGTTTCCTCCAGCGAAGCGGGCTTCCGCGTTTGCGCTGTATACGGTGGCGATTGTTACGGCTCCAGCGATTGGGCCGGTGCTGGGCGGATGGATTACGGACAATTACAACTGGCGCTGGGTGTTTCTGATCAATATCCCGATTGGCGCGCTGTCGCTGTTTCTTACGAACCGGTTCGTGCATGATCCTCCGGCGTATGCGGCGGAGCGTGAGACGGTGCGGGATGCGAAGGGCAAGCTGAAGGTGGATGGGATCGGGATTGCGCTGATCGGGCTGGGTTCGGCGGCTCTGGAGGTGCTGCTGGATCGTGGGCAGATCGACGACTGGTTCGGATCGAGCTTTATTACTTGGATGTTTGTGATTGGTATCGCCTGCCTGACTACGGCGGTGTTCTGGGAGTTGCGGCATCCTGATCCGGTGATCGATTTTCATTTGTTGAAGGTGAGGAACTTCGGCATCTCTTGCGTCTTCTACTTCACGTTCGGGTTCGGGTTGTTCGCTTCGACGACGATGATTCCGCAGATATTGCAGTCGCTGTATGGGTATCGCGCGATCGATGCGGGACTGGTGCTTGGGCCGGGAGCGCTGGTGATTACGATGCTGGCTCCGGTGGGAGCGCAACTGGTGCAGCGGGGGATCATTCATCCGCGGATTCTGCTGTTTGGCGCGCTGATGACGGTGGGGATCTCGTTTATCCACTACAGCCACTTCAACCTGGATACGGACTACAACCACTATGCGTGGGCGAGGGCGTTGCAGGGGCTGGGGTATGCGTTCTTCTTTGTGCCGCTGTCGGTGATCTCTTACTCGCAGCTTAGTCCGGCGCAGAATAATAAGGCTTCGTCGCTGACGAACTTCTTTCGCAATTGGGGTGGGAGCTTCGGGATTGCGTTTGTGACTACGGTGTCGGAGCGGCGGCAGAACTTTCACCAGGCGAGGGTTGGGAACAATCTGTCGGGCTCTTCGCATTATCTGCAACAGGCGGTGAACCAGACGGCGGCTTATTTGCAGGCGCATGGGTTCTCTCATGCAGATGCTTTGAGCGCGGCTTATGCGCGGTATTACAACCAGCTTGAGGCGCAGACTCGGCTGCTGGCGTTTATGGACTGCTTTTATGTGCTGGGTGTGATTACGTTGATCGCGGCGCCGGTGGTTTTGTTGACGAAGAACTTCAAAGTGGGTGGGAAGGCTCCGGCGGGACATTGATCGTTGTGCGAAAGATGCTCACTGTATCCGTAAAAGCTGTTGTATCCTCTAGGCTCAATACAAAAACAATTTGAAACGAGGAACTTGCGGATGCGTGCACAGGTATGCCGACGAATTTCTGCCCTTTTGCTGTCTCTGGTGCCGGTGGTGGGGAGCGCTGCGGAGCTGCCTAAGATTGCCAAGGAAAATGGGCGGTTCGTCTTTCGCGTAGATGGGAAGCCTTACCTGGTGCTGGGGGTGCAGATCAATAATTCGAGCGCGTGGCCTGCGACGATGCCGCAGGTTTGGCCTCTGCTGGATTCGCTGCCGATCAATACGGTGGAGGCTCCGGTGTACTGGGAGCAGATTGAGCCTAGACCGGGCGAGTTCGATTTCTCCAGCGTGGACATGCTGGTGACGCAGGCTCGGGAGCACAAGGTGCGGTTGGACCTGCTGTGGTTCGGCACGTGGAAGAACGGGCAGATGCACTATGCGCCGGAGTGGGTGAAGAGCGATGCGAAGAAGTATCCGCGGGTGATGAATGAGGCGGGCGAGCCGGTGGATGTGCTGACGGCGAACTCGGAGACGAATTTGAAGGCGGACATTGCGGCGTATGTGGCGCTGATGAAGCATCTGAAGCAGATTGACGGCGAGCAGCATACAGTGATCCTGATGCAGGTGGAAAACGAACCGGGCTCGGTTGGCGCGGTACGGGACCATGGGCCGGAGGCGGAGGCCGCATTTACGAAGGCTGTTCCTGCGGAGGTGGTTCGGGCTGTGGGCAAGCAGCCGGGAAGCTGGCGTCAGGTCTTCGGGCTGGATGCGGATGAGGCGTTTCAGGCTTACTCGATTGCGCGGTACATCGACCAGGTGGCTGCGGCGGGAAGGCAGGTGATGGACCTGCCTTCGTATGTGAATGTGTGGCAGCGGTATCCATTTGGAACGCGGCGGCCGGGGTTCGATTATCCGAGCGGCGGGGCTACTTCAAACGTGCTGGACATCTGGAAGGCGGTGGCGCACTCGATTGATCTTTATGCGCCGGATACTTACTCGGACGATCCGGGGATGCAGGAGAAGATCGTTGAGAACTATGATCGGCCGGACAATCCGCTGTGGATCTGCGAGACGGGGCATACGCCGGAGTATGCTCTGCTGTTCTACAGAGTGCTGGGGCGGGGCGGGTTTGGCGCTTCGTCGTTCGGGATTGATTTGACGAATTGGAATCTGCAATCGGGCAAGCAGGTGGACTGGATGCGGGACAGCTTTGCGCCGTTGCTGCCGATGGCGGGGGAGCTGGCTGCTTGGAATGCGGCAGGCAAGCTGAAGACCTCTGTCGAGGAGCCGGGGAAGACGAAGCAGGTGTTGGCGTTTGGACGCTGGCAGATTGTGGTGAGCTACGGAGGGTACAAGGCGGGGGAGCGGTCGGAGCAGCCGGCGGGCACGGAGAAGCACGATGGGCGGCTGATTGCGGCGCAGGTGGGGCCGGATGAGTTCGTGGTGACGGGAATTGATGCGAGCATTGCGATGCAGTTGGACAAGGCGCAGGGCGGCGGGCATGGGCAGATTCTGAGGGTGGAGGAGGGGAGCTATAAGAATGGGACGTGGGTTCCGCTGCGGATATGGAACGGCGACCAGACGGACCATGGGATGCGGTTCCGGTATAACCCTTTGGTTTTGAAGATCAAGATGGGGAGTTATTAGAAGATAGTGTCCTGCCGGACGGGCCGCCTGCGCGGCGGGCGGTCACTTCGTGACGTGTGTACTGGTCTGGGTGGGGCCGCCTGTATGGGGCCTCGCGTTGCTCGGCTTCTGATTTCGCACGAGGTGCGAACCATTTGTGGTACCCCGGTGGAAAACGTGGGTCGTGCTCTGGGCGGGGAGATGGGAGAATGAAAATATCTTCAAGGAGCTCTGTATTTATGTCGAATCTGCCTGACGACGACCTTCGCATTCACTACCACGACGAGATGCCGCGTGGAGCGCGGATTAAGGTAATTGGCGTGGGCGGCGGCGGCAATAACGCCGTGAACCGCATGATCGCGGCCAATGTGGTGGGCGTGGAGTTTATTGCGGCGAATACGGACGTGCAGGCGTTGCAGGTGTCGAATGCGCCGGTGAAGCTGCAACTTGGGGTGAAGCTGACGAACGGGCTTGGCGCAGGCGCGAATCCGGATGTGGGGCGGAGAGCGGCGCTGGAGGACTCGGACAAGATCATCGAGGCGCTGGAAGGCGCGGACATGGTGTTTGTGACGGCTGGGCTGGGCGGAGGCACAGGTACGGGTGCGGCTCCTGTGATTGCTAGCCTGGCGAGCGAGATGGGCGCGTTGACGGTGGCGGTGGTGACGCGGCCGTTCGCGTTCGAAGGCAAGCGGCGGATGCAACAGGCCGAGCGGGGAATGCAGGAGCTGCTGGACTCGGTGGACACGGTGATCGTGATTCCGAATGAGAAGCTGCTGGCGGTGGCCAAGGACGCGGGCTTCTTCGAGAGCTTCCGGATTGCGGACGATGTGCTGCGGCAGGGCGTGCAGGGGATCTCGGACATTATTACGATTCCGGGTGTGATTAACCGCGACTTCGCTGACGTGCGGACGACGATGGCGGGGATGGGCTATGCGGTGATGGGTACGGGCGTGCGCTCGGGCCAGGACCGTGCGGTGGAGGCTGCGATGGCTGCGATGGCTTCTCCTCTGCTGGAGGCGGGCGCGATCGATGGGGCGCGGGGCATCCTGATCAACATTACGGGTTCGAGCAACCTGAAGTTGAGCGAGGTGAACGAGGCCTCGACGATTATTCAGAACGCGGCGCATGAGGACGCGAACATCATCTTCGGTGCGGTGCAGGACGAGAGCATGGGCGACGAGGTGAAGATTACTGTGATCGCCACGGGCTTCAAGCAGCAGGAGATGCCGCAGCGGCGGGAGCGGATGCTGGCTGAGGCCACGCTGCCGACGATGCGGTATGATGTGCCGATTCAGCCGCGGGTGTCCGTGCCACGGTTTGCAAGCGAGCCAGTGGCGGAGCCGGAGGAATTGAAGACGGTTCCGGTGGTTGCTGTGCCGGTGGTCGTGACTGCGCCGATTGTGCCTGTGGCTTCGATCCCTCCGGTGGTCTCTGTTGCGACGGAGCCGGTGGTGGAGGAGCCGGAGCTGGTTCCGGTACCTGCCTCGGTGTTCGATGACGACTTCTTCCAGAAGCCTACGCGGGACCTGCTGCACGAGAATTCGGCGCGGGTGGAGGCGGAGAGATTTCGCGAGCCGGTTGCTCACGTTCCGGTTTCGGGGTACGTCCAACATGATGCGATTTCTTCGCTGCCGGGGGAGCCGCTTTCGCGGGTTCCGTCGTTTGGCGGGGTGGCTGCACCGGAGGATTCCGCGGAGTCCGATGAGCTGGATATTCCGGCGTTTTTGCGGCGGGGGAATTGATCTCTACATAATAGGTATCGCGCGAGAGTCTTCCCTGGAAGTTGTGTTTAAGTTTTTGAGCGCGTTGTAGTGATAATGAGAGCGATCTTATCTGCATTTCGAATCGATGGCAGGGTGATTGCGATCAAATGAATTAGGGGGAGTCGCCGGTGTCGAATTGGTTCAGGATGTGTGGCGCTATCCTCTTCGGCCTGGTTCTGAGTGCTGGAGTGGATGCGAGCGCGATGTCGAAGACGGGCAATGCGAAGCATCACTCGGCTGGGGTGACTCACATTGCGAGCACGAAGGAGAAGGCCCATAGTACGGCTGTTCGTGCGGGTAAGACGAAGGCTGTAAGCAAGGCTTCGGCGAAGTTGGGGAAGAAGGCCGGGCGCGGTGCGGTGGTTGCGAAGGTGTCGGGCGCGCGTGGTAAGGCTGGAGCCAAGGGAAGGCTGGCGGCGCGGCGGGTGAGGTACTCGGAACGGTTCACGGCCAGCTCGTTTGCGGATAACGTCGCGATGGGCGATGTGATCGACGGCGAAGATCCGGTGGTGCGGGCGGCGGCGATTGAGGCTCTGGGCAATATGAACGGCACCGCTGTGGCGATCGACCCGATGAACGGGCGGATTCTGGCGATGGTGAACCAGAGGCTGGCGCTGTCGCGGGGCGCGGAGCCCTGCTCGACGATCAAGCTGACGGTGGCGTTGGCAGCGTTGGAAGAGGGGATCGTGAGGAAGGACACGCCGGTGAACCTGGGCGGGCGCTTTCGTATGACGATGACGGATGCGCTGGCGCACTCGAACAATCTTTACTTTGAGACGCTGGGGCGGTCGCTGGGATTTGAGCGTGTGAAGCACTACGCGAACGAGTTCGGGTTGGGCGAGCTGGCGGGGTATCACATTCCGGGCGAGCAACTGGGCACGTATCCGGATGAGGAGCTTCCGGCGAAGCTGGGCGGCGTGGGGAGGATGTGCTCGTTCGGCGAGAGCGTGTCGATGACTCCGCTGCAACTGGGCGCGCTGGTCTCGGCGATTGCGAACGGTGGCACGCTGTATTATTTGCAGCATCCTGCTACGCCGGACGAGATTGCGAACTTTGAGCCGAAGGTGAAGAGGACGCTGAATATTGCTCCGCTGATTCCGGAGATTTCGGTGGGGATGCAGGGCGCGGTGGACTATGGAACGGCGCGGTCGCTGCGGGCGAACTTCAGCGAGTTTCCGGTGATGGGTAAGACGGGGACCTGCTCGAATAACGGCACGCGATTTGGATGGTTCGGGTCGTATGCGGACACTCCGAGCGGGCGGATTGTTACGGTGTTTTTTCTGGAGGGCGGACGGCCTACGTTTGGGCCTAAGGCGGCGGAGCTGACCGGGCAGTTCTACAAGGCTCTTTCGGAGAAGAATTATTTTGCGAGGAAGCCGCAGCCGGTGGTGGCTTCTCGCGGAAGCTCTTTGGGATCAGGGAATTAGGTTATTTTTTGTGGGCCTGCGGCGCGGACTTTTGTCCGCGCCGTTTGCTTTTTGGGTGGATGGGGTGTGGGTGGCTGGTGGTTGGGGTGGGGATGGAGTAGAAGAGAAGCATGAAGATTTTGACGGCGTTGGAGATGGGTGCGGTGGATCGGCGGACCGCGGTGGAGTATGGCGTTTCACTGGATGCATTGATGGATCGGGCTGGTGGCGCGGTGGCTGCGTTTTGTCTGCGGCGGTTTCCGGCGGCTGGGCGGGTGGTGGCCCTGTGCGGCAAGGGGAACAACGGCGGAGACGGTTTGGTTGCGGCTCGTGGGCTGGTGGCGGCTGGTAAAGATGTGGTGGTGGTGCTGCTGGGGCGGCAGGAGGAGCTGAAGGGCGAGGCGGCTGAGGCTTTGCGGCGGCTGAAGGAAGAGGCTCCGGCGGTGGTGGTACATGAGGTTCTGGATGACGATGGGTTGAAGGGCGTGGAGGGAGTGGTGCGGGGGGCGGAGCTTTTGCTGGATGCGGTGGTGGGGACGGGGTTCAAGCCTCCGCTGCGTGGGGTGGCTGTGGCGGTGCGGGAGCTGGTGGGGGAGATGAGTGTGCCGGTGGTGGCGGTGGACCTGCCTTCGGGGTGGGATGCGGATTCGCTGGAGGGGAAGGTGGAGGGTGCGTATCGGGCGGATGCGGTGGTGACGTTTACGGCTCCGAAGATGGCGCATGTGTTTGGGAGTTTGACTGCGTCGATTTCGGGTGCGGTGGTGGTGGCGGATATCGGGTCGCCGGAGGAGCTGGTGGATTCGGTGGGTGGATTGTCGTGGACGGGAAGCTCGAAGGCCGTGGCGGAGAGGCCTCGTGGGGTGGATGCGAACAAGGGGCGGTTCGGGCATGTGCTGGTGGTGGGGGGGAGCCTGGGGAAGTCGGGGGCTCCGTCGATGGCTTCGCTGGCGGCGTTGCGGACGGGTGCGGGGCTGGTGACGGCGGCGGTGCCGAAGGGGATTCTGGGTCTGGTTGCGCTGGTTACGCCGGAGCTGATGACGGTTCCGCTGGAGGAGGATGAGGCGGGGTCGGTCTCGATGGGGAATTTGGAGGCGGGGCGGCTGGAGGCACTGGTGGATAGGATTTCGGTGCTGGCGTTGGGGCCGGGGCTTTCGACGGAGGGGGAGGCTTCGGAGGTGGCGAGGCAGATGGTGGCGCGGACGACGATGCCGGTGGTGATCGACGCGGATGCGCTGAATGCGTTTGCGGGGAGGACGGAGCTGTTGGATGGTTCGAAGCGGGTGATGGTGCTGACGCCGCATCCGGGGGAGATGGCTCGGCTGGCGGGGATGACGGTGAAGGAGGTGGAGGCGGACCGGATTGGGCTGGCTCGGCGGTTTGCGACGACGCACAAGGTGACGCTGGTGCTGAAGGGATGGCGGACTCTGGTGGCGCATCCGGATGGGTCGATTGCGGTGAATACGACGGGGAATCCTGCGATGGCGAAGGGCGGGAGCGGGGATGTGTTGACGGGGATTGTGGCGGCGATGCTGGCGCAGTATCCGGAGGACTCGGCGCGGGCGGTGGAGGCGGCGGTGTATCTGCATGGGCTTGCGGGGGACTTTGCGGCTCGGGCGATGGACGAGCATACGGTACTTGCAACCGATACGGTTACACATTTGTCGGATGCGTTTCGGTATCGGGTTCGGGATGAGGATGGGTTGCGGTGGGTTTGTGGGCTGCGGGGTGGGGTGGTTTGAGGATGCGGGTTTGGATTGGTTGGCAAAAATGGGGTGGAGTGACGGGAGGCGTATTTGCCGCTATTAAACGCCTGATCTAGTTTGTAGCCACACCGATCAACAAATAATTCAGCTATCTTTAACTGACTGCCATGTCTAGCCCTGTATACGTCACGCTGTTTTTTCTTATGACTCAGAGCCTGTGTTATGTGGCTCAGGCGCAAAATTCCATGAGCACTCAACCCGAAGCCACTCGAGTAATCGTGGCCAATTCTAGCTCTGGAAACTCATCTACTATTGCAATTCCTCCTGCAACCTCGTGGACGGGGACTATAGGATTCGGAGGCCCAAAGGCAGACACTTCTAAGATGGATGATGTGTCTTCTTGGGTGAACCTGCAAAGTGATCTGAACGGGCTAATGAGGGCGAAGACTCCGTGGCATATAGTGATCGCCTATGAACAATTCGATGAAGATGGCGACAAGGTTCATAGTGGAACATATGAGGAGTTCTGGGTCGAGCCAAAGAAGTTCAAGATCAGTTATAAAGCGGACGATTTGAATCAAACAGACTATGCTACTGGTCAGGCCTTATATCGTTTAGGAGACCAACAGTGGCCTAATCGTGCCCAGACGCAGATTCCAAAAGAAGTAATCAATCCCTTCTTCTATGCGGCAAGCTTACGAGGGGTTCACGTTCGTAACATGTCTGAGAATTTCGGAGAGCACTCATTCAACTGTGCAGTGATCGAGAACGGGCCAGGTAGAATTAGCAGCCCAACCCAATATTGCTTTGATCCTAACGGATCTGAACTTCGCTACACTAGAGGCTCTGGCTGGTACCAGACGACTTATAACGACATAACATCCTTCTCGGGACGATTTATCGCTAATGCGATAGATGTGTACGATGGCGGTAAACCCTATCTTAAACTGCGTGTGCAGCGCCTAGAAACAATACCGAGCGTTGCTGATGCAGATTTCACCCCGCCATTAGACGCGAAGAATTTGAGTGGTCAAAGATTGTCGGGTGTCACTCCGATCCCTCTTCAGCAGAGTCTTCCTGAATGGCCGGACTCTCTGAGGCAGCAGCACTTTTCGGTGGTGGTTGAGATCGTAATCGGAAAAGATGGACATGTTCTTAGCGCTCATGCAGTTTCCGGTCCGCAGAATGCCTTCAAATCTGCTGAAGCGACAGCTCGCAAGTGGACGTTTCAGCCATATACCGTTTTGGATGAACCGACTGAGGTAAGCACAAAGATTGTGCTTAGCAATAACTGAAGTGCATAGATGCCGACCTAAACATTTATTTTGTCCGATGATTAGAAATTGCAGGTAGCGAAGAGTTGGCTTGTGGGGTTCTGCGTTGGGTTGGCGGTTTGTGCTATAGCTGGTGAATGAGAGAGAAACGGTTTAAGACGCGCTCTGAGGCGGGGACGTTGGCTATGGGGGAACGGGTGGCGGAGATGCTGCTGCCTGCTCCTAAGATGATTGTTCTGCGTGGGGATTTGGGCGCGGGGAAGACTACTCTGGTGAAGAGTTTGGCGGCGGCTTTGGGCGCGGCGGAGGTGGAGGACGTGACCAGTCCTACGTTTACGCTGGTGCATGAGTATCGTGGGCCTAAGGTGAAGGTGTTTCATCTGGATCTGTATCGGCTGGAGACGGAGAGGGAGTTGCTTACGCTGGGGCTGGAGGAGATGGCGGAGGAGCCGGACGCTCTGGTGCTGGTGGAGTGGGGGGAGAAGTTTCCCAGTGTGATGGCTCGTGCGGATGGGGAGATTTCGATTGAGAATCTGGGTGGGGATGAGCGGTTGTTTCTTCTGCGGGTGAAGTAGGGGCCGGTTGAAGGAGACGCGGGAGTGCTTTGGGGAGGGCTCCCGCTCTTTGTTGAAGCGGGGCTGGGGAAGGAAGGCATACCCCAGGGGCTGAAGCTCCTTCTTTCGCTTGTCCTGATGGAGACCCAAGGCTGAAGCCTTGGGGTACCTAGAGGCAACAGCAGAATTTTCTTTGGCTCTGCCTGAAGATGGGGTGAAGGATAGGGGAGTGGCTTGGGGAGATTCCCTCGGCGACTAAAGTCGCGTGGATTGTTGGATGGTTTTCGGCGGGGCTAAAGCCCCGCCCTTTCAAAGCGAGTGCCTCCTTCAAAGCGAGGAGTTCCCTTTCAAAGGGGAGAGTCATCTTTCGCAAGGAGGATTTTCGGCGGGTTTATTTGCTTCGACTTTTGTAACGGTAGATGGCACATTCTTCGTCGCCGGTGGAGCCGTACTCTTTTTGCTGGGCTATGGCGGCTAGGTCGGCTGCGTGGTCTTCGGGAGACATGGGTATGGGGCCGAGGAAGAGGCGGGTGAAGGCGGGGTGGTCGTCGAGGAGTTCGCGGCACTCGGAGTTGACGTAGAGGAGGTCGAATTCGCCGGGGCGTTTGGCGAAGTGGGTCTCGATGCGGCGGATGAGTTTTTTGAGGACGGGAGCTTCGAAGGGATGGAAGAGGAAGCCGAGGGTGGGGGTGGAGGGGAGGTCGAGGGTGAGGGCGTCCTGCTGGTGGAGGTGGATGGGGGAGATGCGGGGGGCGGTGGGGTCGGCGGTGTGGGTGCGGAGCCAGTGGTCGATGTTGCTCTGGGCTATGGCGGCCATCTGGGGGTTGAGCTCTACTCCTACGACCTGCTGGAAGCCCAGTTCGCTGGCTACGAGCATGGCGCGGCCTTTGCCTGCGCCTATGTCGAGGAAGGTGTAGCTGTGGATGGGGTGGGTCGGGATGGTCTCGCGCCAGCGCTGGATGAGGGTGCGGAGGATGCTGGGGGCGACGCCGTAGTAGGCGGTGACGTACTCGTCGTTGGGGTGGCCGGTGGTGAGGTGAGAGGCGGGGACGAGTCCGCTGGTGTCTACGTTGTGGGCCTGGTCGAAGGGGTGGATGGGCTCGGTGGCGAGCTTGAGGAGGTCTTGCGGGCGCTTGCGGGGTGTGATGACGGCTAGCTTGGACATGGTTAGCGGATCTGCACCAGGGTGGGGTTACCGTCGAGGCCGAGGATGCGGCGGCCGGAGGGGGTTATTTCGCTGGGTGTCCAGGGATCGGGGAGGATGTCGAGGGTGGTCTGGCTGATGGTCTCGATTCCGGCGAGGCGGTTGAGGATCTGGGAGCGGAGCTGGGACTCGGCGGGCTCGCCGGGGGTGGTGAGGAGAATCTGGAGGTGGACGCGGTGGCGGGGAGGCACGCCGGGGATGCCGGAGCCGGGGGCTTCGGGGTCGGGCTGGATGCGGATGCTGCGGACGAGGCCGAGGTCGACGATGTTGCAGGGGAGACTGGGATCGTAGCAGTCGCGCAGGGCGGCGAGGAGGTGGGCTTCGGTGAGCATTGGTTTAATGATAGCTGGTGGGGTTTTGGATATTGGGAGGCTGGGTGTGTTGCGGCAGTGCCAATACAGGAAAGAATTGGAGAGTGGTTTTCAGAGGATGTGGGTTTACATGGTTAGGTTTGCTTTAGCAGAATGCTCTTCTGCTAACCTTTGCTTGAGGTGAAAGAATGAACGTTTTCAAGTCTCTCGGTGTGCTTGCTCTTGCTGCTGGCAGTCTGTTGGCCAGCGGTCCGAAGGCTCAGGCCCAGGTTGCTATCAACATTGGAGTGGCTCCGGTTTGCCCGTATGGGTATTTCGACTATGCTCCCTATGACTGCGCTCCCTATGGGTATTACGGTCCGGACTGGTTTGTTGGCGGGGTGTTTCTTGGGGCCGGTCCGTGGTTTCATGGGCCTCGGGGTTTCTATGGCCATGTGGATAATCGCTACGATCCTCGCCATGGCTATCATGGACCGCTGCCGGGTCGCGGAGAAGGTGCGTTCAATCACTTTCACGCAAATGAGGCTCGCGATGGAGCCGGGCATATCGGCAACGCTCCGCATCCTGGCGGCGGCGAACGCAGCGCCGGATTCGCGGGCGGTGGACGTCCCGGCGGCGGTGGTGGACATGCCGGTGGCGGCGGACGTCGCTAGACGTTTTCCGCTTATGTGAATTGAGAAGGCCCGCTGATTTGAGCGGGCCTTCGTGCGTTTGCGATGTATTTTAGTGCTTGCGCTCGACGAGATAGGTGGCGAGGGATTTGAGAGGGGTGGCGTCTTCGCCGAAGGGTTCGAGGGCGGCGAAGGCGTCGGCGATGAGCTCCGCTGCGTCGGAGAGGGAGCGGTCGATGCCGTAGACGGCGGGCCAGGTGGCCTTGATGCTGGCGGTGTCCTTGCCTGCGGTCTTGCCTAGCTCTTCGGAAGACTGGGTGATGTCGAGAACGTCGTCGATGATCTGGAAGGCTAGACCGGCTTTTTCGCCGAAGGTGCGGAGGCGGGTGATGGTGTCTTCGTTGACCTCGCGCAGCGCCTCTGCGCGCCTGCCTGCCTTTTGGAAGGCTATTTGGGCGTGTTCCCCTGGGACAAGTGTGAGAGATGGATCGAGCTCGTCGGATTTTCCTGAGCCACGACCGGTGCGATTGATCAGGCCGAGGCCAAGCAGACCGCCGGAGACGATGCTGGTGGTGATGAGGGCTCCGGTCTTGGAGCGGTGAATGGCTTCGACTAATTCGGCCGTGGGCTGCTTGCCTTCGGACTCGATATCGACGACCTGACCGCCGATCATGCCGGGGGGGAGTGCGGTCTGGAGGTCGCCCATGCGGCCTATGCCGGTGCCGACGGCGAGGGAGATGTCCTTGAGAATGGCTACGGTGGTAGCGGGCCGGGTGGGGAGCTGGGCGATGGTCTGGAAGGCGAGGGTCTGGAGTGCGTCGCCCGCGAGGATGGCGATGGCTTCGCCGAAGACGACGTGGCAGGTGGGCTGGCCGCGGCGGAGGTCGTCGTTGTCGAGGGCGGGGAGGTCGTCGTGGATGAGGGAGTAGGTGTGGATCATCTCGATGGCTGCGCCGAGGTCGGCTGCGCCAGCGGGGATGTTGCGGGAACCAGCGGTCATGCGGGCGGCTTCCATGCAGAGGATGGGGCGGAGGCGCTTGCCTCCGGCGAAGACGCTGTGGCGCATGGCGCGATGGATAGAGTGAGGGAGGGTGTCGGGTGAGGGCAGGAGACGTTCGAGAGCGGCGTCGGTGAGCTCGACGCCGGAGTGGAGCAGGGCCTGTACGGTGGATTCCATCAGTGTTGATGATAAACGGAAAAGATGATGTCTTGCCGGACGGGCGGCACTTCGTGCGGTGCTGAGCTTTGCGTGGTCCTCCCGTTGGTCGGGATGATAAAGCCGAGCAACGCGAGGCCCCATGCAGATGATCCTGCCCAGTCCGGTATACAAGTCACGAAGTGACCGCTCGCCGCGCAGGAGGCTCGTCCGGCAGGACATTTCTTTTCCGCATTGCGATTAGTAAGAGGATCAGTGAAAAGCCGGAGAGTGTGTTGCCGATGGTTTGGTCGAGCGTGTGGGCGTAGCGGATCGCGATGGTTGAGGTTCCGGCGGGGATGGGGATGGCGATGAGGCCGTCGTCGCGCTGCTGGCGCGTGGAGATGGGGGTCTGGTTGAGGGTGATGCGCCAGGCGGGGTAGTCGCGGAGGTTGAGGATGAGGGTCTGGGGGATGAGTGAGTGGATGCTGAGGTTGGGCGGTGCGGGCGCGGGTGTGGAGTTGGCGGGGGCTTTCGAGTTGGGGTCGGTGGAGAGCCACCATGCGGGATTGTTGGGGGCCAGGGAGTCGTTGTCGGCGGTGGTGGGGGTGTACTCGTCGGTGGGCTCGGTGCCTTGATGGGCGCGGAAGGCGGTTAGGCGGGAGGCGACGGTGTCTTCGGGGTCGCAGGACTGATGGAAGACGGTGTAGGCGGGCCAGGTGAGGGTGGCGGCTATCGCGATGGTGGTGGGGATGAGGGTTCTTGGTTTTAGGGTGAGGTTTGCGAGGGCTAGTGCTGCGGCCAGGGCCATGAGGGCGGCGAGGATGGCCAGCAGACGCCAGGGAAATTGCAGGAAGGCCAGCTCGGGGAGGTGGTTCCAGAGCGGGGCGGTGAGGGGGGTTAGAGACAGGGCTATTGCGATGGTGAGGATGGCTATGGAGAGGTTTATTTTTTTGCGGGCTGTGATGAGGGCCAGCGTGGTGGCGGCTATGAGGATGAGGGCGATGATGGAGGCGGTGTGGAGGACTTGATCGTGGGGGACGTCGCCGGTGTGGTGGAAGAGGAAGTTGTCGGCGATGCGCATGTTGGGGATGACGGCCATGGCGATCTGGACGAAGCGGCGTTGCCAGGCGGCGGGGACGATGTAGAAGGAGGCGAGGCCGAGGCCGAGAGTGGTGCCGAGGAGGATGTTCGTGGCTAGGCGGAATTTCGGATTCGCGCTTTGCGCGAATGCCCATGTCCCAGAAGCGGGACATGGGGCACCCGGATTCTGGATGGGGGCGATTATGCGGATGAGGGTTAGAAGGGCCAGGGCGTAGCAGCTCATGACGGCGGCGGGGGCGTTGGTCAGCCATAAGAGCGCTATGGGGATGGCTACTTTGGGGATGGAGATTTTTTCGGCCAGCGCGGCTTTTAGGAGGAGGGGAATCCAGACGGCGGCGAGTAGCTCGGCGTAGGCGGTGCGCTCGTAGGCGGTGAAGAGGGTGTAGGGGTTGACGGTGTAGAGGGGGGCGGCGAGGAGAGCGGCAGTGGGGGAGGCGAAGGCGCGGGCTAGGCGGTGGAGGGTGAGTCCGGCGGCGGTGAGGACGAGCCAGGTGTAAGCGATGGGAGTCCATGTCCAGGGGAGGAAGAGGCCGAGGATGGCTCCGATGGTCCAGGAGAGCGGTGGGTAGAAGACGAAGCGAGGTTCACCGGCGTTGTAGGCGGGGGTGTAGGCCCAGTGGGGATGCAGGTTGCCGTGGGTGAACTGGCGGGCGGCTTCGAGCCAGTTGAGGACGTGGAAGTCGAAGTCGTGGCCGCAGGAACAGCCGTTGAGTAGGAGAGGAAGGACGGCGATAAGCGCGGTGAGGGGGATGAGGAGGTAGGGAAGTCGTTCGCGCTGCATGGTGTGAGGGTATCGCAGAGGTGCGGTGCGGCGTAACGGGGATCAAAGGGATAAAGGCGGATAAGAGCTTTTTGTGGCAGAGCAAGGAGGGATTCTAGCCTGGCCCTTTTCTCACGTCTTTTAGGATCAACCAGATAATGCATAGAATCCAATATTGACGCGGCTTTTGTGAGTTTCCTCACGTGTTGGATCATATCGTATCTGTGGCTTTATAGTGGCAAAAATGATGAAAAAGTGTAGCCGTGAGTTTGGCCTATTTTTTGAAGTTCAGCGGACAGCCAATATAGAAAAATCACCTCAGTCATAGCTGACTTTGGACGATTATCGATTGCCGACTCATTCTGAATTGCTATCTACACTTCGGGCCAATCGGCGAAGACAACGGGCCTGACGGCTCTTTTTGCCAGGGAGGGAAATGAATAATCCTGACAAACGTACTCAAGCTATGAATTTAGAAAATCACTCTAAAAGAAAATTGGACAGATCTCGGTCCTCCTTGTTGATAAAGAGAACCTTCCGGGCCGAAGCTTTGATTCAGCATTTTGGTTGCTTGTCCGAATAGAGCATGGCTCAGAGACGGATCGATATAGCCAAAGTTTGGGTGATTCAGTACATTGAACGCCTCAGCCTGAAACTGTGTGGAAAAGCGACCGTAGATAGGCATCTCTCGCCTTAGAGCAATATTGGCCTGCACAGCATTGAAGCCACGGACAAAGTTCCGAGGCGCGTTTCCCTGGCTTGTTCCATCGGGGAGACTGAAGGCTGGATTGATTGCATCCGGCCCTCCGTTGAGAATCCGGCCGCCTGCATATTCTGCGCCATATAGATAGAGCGGACGATTCGGGATGAGGTTCACGCCATTGTAGTATCTATCTCCTGTCTCGGGATCAGAGAACAGATTTCCGAAGAGAGTCACAGGAAAAGCAGTTCTTGCGATCAGTCTTCCATCGACTCCCCAACTTCCGAGAACATATTTAAAGAACGGGCTGTTGCCGGGTTTGGGCAGGTCCCACGAAATTGCTGCCTCCAGATTGTGACGTACATCGAGGTCGGAGTTTCCATGGGTTAGTGGATAGAGAGGATCAGTCGATCCGTAATCCAGTGAATGAGCCCACGTGTAGGAGGAGAGCGCCTGTATACCCCGTGATATAGATCGCTGCAACTTTACTTGCAGCGCCTGATAGTTGGATGTCACGCCATTCGGAAAAAAGGAGACATCGCCGAAACTGTGATTGAGGGAGCTGACGTCTCTGCGTTGCTCCTGTAGAAGTTGGTCTCCATGGGCTCCGAGGTAGGAGACCGTTAAAGCCTGATTTCTGCCAAGCGCCTTTTCAATGCCGATATTCCATTGCAGGCTGTAAGGAAGAGGGAGATGGGAAGGAAACGCATACACCAGTGAATGGGTGTTCGGAGGCATCGGCGTAGCGGGGAAGTTAAGTTGAGATGGAGTGATGGGCAGGGGAGCATCTTTGATATAGGACGTCGTTGTAAAACCCATTGCGTTGAACGCAGCCAGGGCCGGACGGTTTGTTGTATCGAAGAAGACTCCAGCGCCCACACGTAAGATCATCTCTCTGGCTGTTCGATCGCTGATCATCCAGGCCGCGCCAAAGCGTGGTGCCAGATTGAACCATCCGGTATGCCAGAGCGGAGTTCCTCTAGGAGCCAGTCTTAAGGTTGCAGGTGCATCTATATCGCCGATTGCAGTATATGCATCCATTCCTCGGCGTCCCTTAGGGGGTTGGTTAACATCCCAACGAAGGCCAAGGGACAAGGTGAGTCTTTTGGATACTCGCCACTCATCCTGGGCAAAGGCGGAAAACTGGTTGAGAACCGGGCTGGCGGGTTCGCTCTTTGTGATGACGATGTCCGATGCGGCATTATCTACCATCGACTGTCGGCTAAAAAAATCCGCTTCGACGGACAAAGCGGCGGGATGGAACGCCGAGGCAATATACCTTTGATCTATTCCGAACTTTAAATAATGATTCGAGATTTCACGGGTAAAGCTATCTCTAAGGTTCCACTCATAAAGCGAGCTGTTGATGTTGTCCCAAATGGCTTCACTATCGCCGACACTTGGAATATGGATGTAAATATCTGCACGTGCCGAGTTACTGGGGTCGGGGATTCCGATAGAGCTCGCGAGACTATATTGACCGCAGAGATTAGACTGTAAAAAAAACGTACATGCATGGGAGTTGCTTCTGACAAATCCGAGGCGGAGCTCGTTGCTAGTTTTCGTCGATAACTGACTGGCAACTCCTAAGGTGAGTGTTCGGGTGTGCAGAATATTCTGTGTCAAAGAAGAAAGTTGTTGGGTCTGACTGTGGCTAGGAGTATCTCCATATCGAAAGAATATGGAAAGTCTTGGGGAGATGGCGTGATCCAGCCGAATGCTCATGGAATCGACACGAGCCGGCAGAGAATAACCGGGAACGATAACCGCGCTCAGTCCGCCCTGTTCTCTCGATGCATCGTAGAAATTGCCGCGCCGGAAGAGCCCCAGCACATTTTGGAGAGGTGCTGGAGCTTCGTTAACAACGGCAATCGATGGCACGTAGTAGATAGTAGGTGGCGTCGGCTGAGTTAGAAGAAGGCCCTCATAAGAAGCAAATATAAACGTCTTATTATGTCCATAATAGGTTCCTGGAAAAATAAATGGGGTACCGAAGGTACCTCCAAAATCGTTCTGGTTGAAACGTGGTTGGTTCGGCGCATTTTTAGGGAAGAGGGTGGCAGTAAACCAGTCGTTACCATTTATGACATAGTCCCTCCAGTAGGTATAGAGACTGCCATGTATGGCGTTAGTTCCGGAACGCGTTAGAAAGGTGAACTGTCCTCCCGGCGTTCGTCCATACTCCGCTGAATAGGTGGAGCTCAGGACGCGAAACTCCTGGAGAGCATCGATCGACACCAGACTCTGGGTTGTTCCGAGAGCTGTTCCGCCACTACTTGATCCGGCGATGGTGAATCTGGAAGAAGCATTGCCGAGACCGGAATCTATATTGGCAGAGACACCGTCGACAAAAAACGAGTTCGATTCGGTTCGCTGCCCGTTGACGCTGAAGTCTCCCTGTGAGCCGGAGGCCTGCCCCGCCGCCTGTGGGCTTTGGGTAACGACGCCGGGCGTCATAGAGATCAAGTCCTGAAAGCTTCTTCCGTTCAAAGGAATATTCGCAACGAATTTTCTATCGACGATTGTGCTGACAGATGCGTCGGAAGTATTGAGAGTAAGGCCACTGGCGTTAACGTTCACCGACTCCGTTACCAAACCGATCTTCAGGCGGATCAGCAGATTCTTTGTATCGCCTATGTTGAGGGCGATTCCATTCAGTTGCGTAGTGGCAAATCCTTTGCGTTCTATCTGAAGGGTGTAGGTTCCGGGGATTACGCCGGGCAAAATGAATCTGCCGTCGCTGCTGGTTGTGGAGTCGTTTTCCGCTCCGCTCTGCCCATTGATGAGTTTGACAGTCGCATCTCCAACCCGGGCACCTGAAGTATCCTGCACGATGCCTATAACGTTGGCGGTGCTGACCTGCGCCAGGACAGTTCTCCACGGAAAGAGAAGGAAGAAGAGACAACTCAGGCGAAACAATAAACTGGCTGTAATCGTGACCTTCATCTTCAATGTGATCGCTCGGGAATCCTCTTGTTGTCCTCTGCGCTCTGGGGGCTCGTTACCTTCGATCTGGCCGAGCTGTTGAGCTCGACGGCGAAACGTGTGATCTCTTCAGTCTGATGCAAGGGGATGGCCTTTATCGTGGTTTCCAGCAGTGTGTCGGTTTGTTCTGCGCCTGAAGTGTTTGACGCGAACAGTCTGCCGATGTCGCTGTTCAGATTCTGCGTTCGATGCAAAAGTTGGCTGGCTGCTTGATTGAATTGCACGGGACTTTCTATTTGGATCGACGGCTCCCCAGCATCAGGCGAATCATAGCTCTGCGTCGAAACCTCGGCCAATTGCGCGTGTAGTGTACGAAGTTGCTCTTCCAGGGCTGTTGCATGTCGATTCAGCATTTCCGTCCATTGCTGTTGTGAGGAAGCGCCGACTGATTTGAGCTCCGTCGCAGAAAGTGCACTGCCAAGTCGATCCAGAGCATACGCGTGTTGGAGTGCCCGTTGGGCGTGCTGGAGTGCATTCTGGGAATACTGCTTGATTGCGGAATCCAGCCGATCCCCGGAGATATCTTTCGCCTGGAAGTGCCTGCGAAGTATCGCATCCATCTTTGGTTTAGTTTGGTCTACGTTGTAGGTTCTTGCATTTTCTGAAGCTGTTTTCCGGGCGCCGGAGACATGAATGTCATTCGGTGAGATGAGCTTGAGATCAAGAAGCTGATGATCCTCCAAAATATCCAGATGAGAGACGATCTGTTGCTTGAGCGAACTATCTAAAATGGTCCCCGAGACGCGAATGTGGCCGTCGGATGTCCTGACGACCTCGATTGGCTCACCGGTGTCAGCGCCGAGGTCATTGAGCTGGTGCAACACGGCAATATGTAACTTGGCAAGTTGCAAACCTGTTCCAGTTGTCTGTACAAAGCGATCCTGGGGCACGGAATTACGTGGACTGTGAGCTGAATACTCATATTCTGGATCGAAGACCGCATCGGCTACAGAGGCAGATGGTTTGCGTTCGTACTCAGACTGAACGAAGCGAAGCTCGCGATAACCGGAATCGGCTCGGACACGCAGGATCAGGCTGGTCGGCAGGAGATGATGGTCGAGAACTAGCGTTGCCGATAGCAACTGTGGATGGTTGGCGACTGGAGCGGTGGTCGTGAGCTCATAGCCATCTCCCGCAGCATGGGCTTGTGCGGTTTTACCTGCCAACATACTGAAGGCATGTACCGAGAGATCCTGATCCCAGAGCTCGTCTATTGGAATGGAACGATGCGCACCAGACGTATTTTTATTTTTCCGCGTTCCGTATGAGATATGCTCTCCATTCTTATTTCGCCACTTTGTCGCGATGACGCGATGCTGAGAATCATAGAGGCGGCGTACATATCTACTATTGTCGCCATCTTTCCAGAGATCGATGGTTCCTTGTTGGAGAATCTTTCCATCGGCAGAGACCTCTTCAAGCCGAATGATCTGGTGCTCAGTTTGCCCTTGGAGATTTGTCGTTTCAATCATGACGGACTGATTCAGAATTTTCCCGGCATCGATTGGTGCGTTTGCATGGCGATAAGCGAGGTAGCTGGTGGCGGAGATAAAGATCGTCAATGCGAGCGCCCAGGCCATCATGGAAGATGGAACCAGAGGACGAAGGAAATGACCGATCACAGCGATCCATGACGCAGATGAACTGGTCTGGTGTCGTACAGTCAACGATGGAGTGGGGGCATTGGAGTTGGATCCCCAAACCGTGGCAGAATCTTCCATGTCTTCGAATGCCAGTGCTGGGTCGAAGTAGGTGACTTGACTATTCAGGCCCAAACCGTCAAAGGTCAGATTCAACTCCAACCAGCGAAGGTCGCTGAGTGATATGCGTTGCGTTCGTGTGTGCGGCCCATCAGGAGGATGATCGCCAATGGAGAGTAAGGCCAGACGAATGTCCTGTTCGCTGAAGACTTCGATGAACTCTGCGCTCTCCGGATGCTCGATTCGTGCGGAGAGCGTACTTTGCTCTGCTTGTATGTCATGAAGAGCAATAATCTTTCCGTTAACGGCAATCGATAAGGTTCTGGGACGATGTTCATTTACCTTATTCCAGCGTCTGCGAACCGATCTCAACAGGTACTCCTGTTTCATCTCACTCGACTCTGAAAGGTCGGGCTTACTGTTATCTGAAGAGAAATCGGCCCCATCCAACGGCTCTCGATCTTTGAGTGTGGGGCGGCGGAAGTGCCGGTCGATACTGGCCAGGCACCATTCGCAACTCACAATGTGCGAGAGGAGAGAGCAGTCTGTTGGCTTGGGTATTGAGGAACGATATTGCGCCAACAACTCTTCTTCAGGAAGACACTCTGTAAACCGAGCGCGGAGGATAGTCTCGCGAAGTTCCTTAAATAGCTCCGGGGTTGACAATAAATTCCAGGATGATGCAGGGATTGGCGGAAGATCGCGGTTCAGGATGCGAAGCTTGCCGGGATTCTCAAGATGCGACTTCACCTCGCTACGAGCGGTCTTGAGCTTGTTGTAGATGGCGGCGATTGGGAGTAGGGCAAGCTCTGCAATCTCTCGCCGGGAATAGTCATGAAAGAAGTGAAGAATGAAGTAGCTGGCGGTCTTGGACGACTCTTTTCGCCAAACCGCGTAACTACAGATGCTGCGAAGATCATTCTGTCGTTGCAGAAGATCTCCCGGATGGCTGGCCGCGAGTGCAAATTCAAACGAGTCGAACTCCGCAACGCTGATGAAGTGCTGCGCCTCACGGGAAGAACGGGCTAGTCCGGACAGATAGATGTGGCGCAAACAGGTGTAGAGATAGCCGTCGAGATTCGCAACGTCCCGGAGGTCTGGTTTCGTCAAAGTGAAGTAAAGGCAAAACTCCTGGACGATATCCTCGGCCCTGGCCACATCGCCGCGAGTCAGTATCGCGCCCCATTTCAGCAGTTGACGATAGTAGCTGGCAAGAAGGTGCTCAGGCTGGGTCGCGTGCGATGGGGTGCGCCATTTGGGGTTATGTTGCTCCATTTACTCCTAAAGAGAAGATTGCTGTCGGAATCTACCCTCACGCTTAATATTTATTTTTTACGCTTTCGGTTTCATCCCGGAGAGCATCGACAAAATGGTTCTTGAATATTTTTGTGGCCCGTCAGGGTAGATTTGGCGGGTGAGTTCCTCTTTATCAGTAATGGTATTTCAGGAGCGTCACTTGTCACTATCGCAGTTAGTCTTCCGTCTTTCTTTCATCAGATTTTTGCCAGTAGCGGTATGCCTACTGGCAATGATTGGACCTCAACCGACATTGGCGCAGGTAGTGGATTCACAGATCGCCAAAAAGAAGTTCATACCGCAGACAGATCTTTCAGTGGGAGCTTTCGGTGAATTGACGGCCTTGCGCATGCCGATTACGGCTACACCCCGCTTCGATGGCGTGGAGGTCATGCAGACGACACAGGGCACCTCGCCGTCCGCCGGTCTTCTCGTGACATTTCACCAGTCTCTCAAGCCGTGGCTTGGGTACAATATAAATTTTGGATATAGCCGCTTTACCGAAAACTACTCCCTAGGCAATACTTTCCTCGCGAGTTTTTCCCAACTATCCATCGGAACCAACATGTATGAATTGAGCATCGCGCCAGTCATTCAGGGACCGAAGATAAAACATATCAGCACATTCGCACAGGCAGGTGGAAGCGGCTTGTGGTTTCTTCCGACGCAAACTGTTTCGCCCTACAACGAACAGGTTCGCGCCGCAATGCTCTTCGGGGTCGGGTTCAATTATAAGCTCACGGATCACCTGGGAATGAGGGCAGAGTATCGCGGACTGTTCTACAAGAACCCGGATTTTGCATACCGCTCAGGGCAGGCTCCAATGTCGAGACTCTTTACTGTGACCAATGAGCCTACCGTGAGTCTCTTCTACACCTTTGGCCGAGTAAAGAAATAAGAATGCCCAAAAACTTGGGCTGATGACCGCTTTGGCTCGAATGATCGTGTCAGAGCGGTCGTTTCTGTCTGGCAGTCAGGTACTGTTTTATGAAATTCATAATGCTGTCTACACTCACAGTCCGAAATTATTGGTCGAGTCTACTAGGACCAAGTGCATGGCCCCGGTTCGGGCAAAATTCGGAACGACCATTTCTGGTCGAATCGAAACAGGTGTCACGTGTCTGGCTACGGACGTATTTCCAAGTCCTTCGCCGCGACCACTATCGTTGCAGAGGCTGCGACAAGAAGGCAGGGGAAGTGACCTTGAAGATTCACCAAATTAGATCAGGTCCTTTGCAGATGGAGAATGCGCTGACATTATGTCTTGGTTGTAAGGAGTTGGCCATAAACCTCGAACTTAAGGGGTTTGATATTCCGGATTTCTTGAGGCATCTATGGCATTATCTCTATCACCGCATTGAACCCAACCATATCTAATGATGGCCTGAGAAGCATGTGTGCCCTTTCTACTGAAATAGGCAATGAATCCGAGTACTTCAAATGCCTCGACATTGGATATCTTTACTACGTTACAGAAACGGCTTGGATCAAAATGGGTAGTGAAGAGGCACTAGTAGAGGCGTTGACGGAGGAGAATACAGTCAACTGACTCACCGCGAAGCCTTTCAAGCATACCCGCCAGCCAGTCCAAATCGAGGTCCACATATTGGGGATGCATCTTCAGTGCAGAGCGGATTCCAGAGAAATTGGTGACCAAGCTTCCCCTAACACTCCCCGTTCTTTTACTGCTCACTTGATGTACTCGGTGATAGTTTGCTTGGTAAAAATTTCTGAGAGTGTATTTACGCGTGAGCATCCTTGAATGTTTTCAACAAAACCTACAAGACGCTCAATGAAAGTACGTTGATTTTCGACGGTAGCCCGACGAAGTGCTGGACCGGGTCGCTCGAACTCAAGCTCATCTGCCAAATGCGACAGAAAACCTTCGACCTCCTTGAGAAGTTGTTCGTGCATCTTGCGCAGCGGCGTTCCATATCGCGTCGGAGCTACCCGCACCAGTGGCTTGAGATGGGAGAATTCAGTCCGTGACATTAGTGACCTGAAGCTAAATTTGTTCGAGCGACATGTCGAGAGTTGGAGGCTAGCTTTCGCCCTTCTCTGGCACTAAGCCTTAAGATCCTTTTCAGCAAAGGCGAATGGGCTCTTATTGATCTCCACCGCATAGCGCACGATGGATTCACTTCCTTCAAGCGAGCAAGAACTATGCCCTCTGCCCAGGCCGGCGGCAATACTCGGGGAGGAGTTTGTCATCCATACTCCCACGCCGCCTTCAATTCAGTGCTCGAAAACCTGAGAAAGACGCGCATCTATGCGAAAGGCCGCGAAGATATCCGAATGGGTCCGAAGTTGCTGGTGTAAAACCGAAATCTTCTGTGGTAACCCGCTATGGAGAGAAATAATCTATATCTGTAGCGAATCGTTTCGCGGCGCCGTTCGCCTGCGCTGTTGAGGTAGTTTTCGATGTCGACCGGAAGGAAGCGGCCACTACCAATGAGTTTTCTGCTTGGCAAGGTGCCGTTCTTCACCTTGTTCTGGATCGTCCGCTCCGTGACCCCGAACAGTGCTGCGATGTCCTTACAGGTGTAGGTCGCTTGAAGTTTCATCCCCATGCCGCGAAGCATCGTTTCAAAGAGGGGACAGAGTGAAGGTTCGGCGTGCTGACAAGGCTCGGGGTTATTAGTGGGCTCTGATGAAGTTGTATAGTTGCCGTGCAATGGGTTCTCCTGCCGGTTGCACGATGTGTTCGCGCATATCCGTCAAGGGCCAATACCCAGGGCGCGGCTTGTTTGGGGATTATCTTTTTGGTGTTGTCTTATAAGGGGCGAATTCCCCAAGCTGAATCGATGGATAGATCATTCCAGGCTGAAAGTTGCCACTCACGAATCGCCAGAGTTGTAGAAGCTCTCTGGGATAATGGCGTTACGCAGCTTCTCTCCGAATGGGGTGATTGGAGAAGCCTCAATAGCTGGCTTCACAGATGTCGCAACAGCATCTGGCTCCCGGTGCATCCAGTGGATCAACACGGCGTACCCTCGCCGTGTTACGAGCATCGTGAGAGCCCCGTGGGGATTCCGTCGAACTCCAGCCTCAGCATCACGAAGGCTGGGCGTCTGTTTCAGCAAGAAGAGCCACGGGAAGAGTTGGGATAAATCCACGCGATACCGCAGTGGTGTTTTGAGCCCATAAGTGTGGCAGGTCGCTTCAATCAGACCCACGTCGTTGCCCAGGCGCAGCATAGACCTTTGCCCGTTGTGAACTCTTCCGTCAGGGCTTGAAGCACCTCAGAGAAGGAGCGTGCACTCTGGATGTCCTCTTTGGTGATGCCGGTCAATTCAGTGCATTGGTTGCTGATCTCCCATCGCTTAGGGAGAACGAAGGAGGAGTTCTCTCCAGGGTGTGCAGGCTCATCTCAACTACACCAATCTCGCTGATCTCGGGCTTCATGTGCAAGGGCGGTGAAGTAGACCAGCAGGTTTGCTCGACGTCTATCTTCATCGATATGATTGAAGAAGGAGTCAGCGTGGACCTGTCTGGCATTACCGTGGGTGTGGATGCAGAGAAGGTTCGAGTTCGCACTTCGAAAAATGACATCGTCGTCTGCTAAGCAGGCACGCAGTTTGGACAATAGCTCCCTATTTACTCTTTTTTGCAATAGCCTAGGTGACCATGCCTTCCAGAACTGCCACGAAGCTCGTTTCGAGAATATGCACCAAGGAGACAGGTTTTGCGTCTCCTGCGCTTACTGCTTATTTGCTTAGCTCGTGCCATTCTCAAATGCGTCTCCCTGAACTTTGAAGCCGCGGTTCGTATCAATTCGACTGCTCTCAGAATGCAAATCCCGATAGGCATTCAGTAATGTATCCGCAATAATCCCATAAAGTGCACAGAAAGCTGCGCTCCCTCGAAATGGGTATCCCAGCGGCTACTATAAATCTAGCGATTCACCATTGGCATCGCGATATGGAACATATGATTATTCGAAACTTCGAGTACCTTCTCGCGCTTGCGAAGGAGCGCCACTTCGCAAGGGCCGCAGTTGCATGTAGCGTCTCTCAGCCCACACTCTCTGGCGGCATCAAACAGCTTGAAGAAGACATGGACGTGCTGATTGTAAAGCGAGGCCGTACCTTCGAGGGCTTCACGGCAGAAGGCGAACGTGTTCTGGCCTGGGCACAGCAGATGATGGACGATTGCCTGCGTCTGAAACAGGAGCTGCGGACATTTCGGGAAAGCGGTATGCAAGGCGCGTTCCGGATCGGCGTTCTTCCGGCGACGACATCTCTCGGTCTAACATTAAGTGTTCCGTTTGCCGAACAGGCGCCCACACTGGATCTCTCGATTCGCACCGCCAGTCTGCCGGATCTGCTCCATCTTCTGCGAGCCGGTGAACTGGATATCGCACTCACCTATACAGATGAGACGATGGGCGAGGAGCTTACTACGCACCTGCTTTATCGCGAACGCATGTTCTACTTCACTGCTGTACAGGAGCTGCCGCCACGTGTCTCGCTGGAGCAGATTGCGGTGCGTCCGCTTTGTCTGCTGAATTCAGGAATTCCTGTGGCAATGCTTGAGTATCTGGCCCATGCGCCAAAGGTGCTCTACACGGACTCGCCCGCTGTGCTGGCTGCACATGTGAGGTCGGGAGCGTGGTCCACTGTGCTGCCGCAGTCACTCGCCAGTACACTGACACCTTCGACGAACCTGCGTGCAATCCCTTTGCGCAAGAACGCAGCGGCTCAGGCCAATGTGGGATTTGTCACGACACGACTAACGCCGTTACCGGCTCCGGTACATGCCTTCATGGAGCTGGCTCACTCGTCCAAGGTGGTAGTGGCCATCCATGAGATGCTTGAGGCACACAAGCCGTATCTCATGCCAATGAAAGCTCGACCTGCCCAATAGGAAAAACCAATCAAACATCCGAATTTCCTGTTGGATTCATTCTGGACTGGGATGCGATGCTCGTTCCATGATGTCTGTTGCGAAATCTGCAGTTGATACTCGTGAACTGATCCTCGAAGAACTGCAGCGTTGCCTTGAAGCTGTTTTGGTAACTGAAATTGCCGAAGCGCAGGTTGCGATCCTGAATGCCAGACGCGTCTTCACCGTTGGTGCGGGGCGCAGTGGCCTTGCCCTCAAGATGGCAGCGATGAGGCTGATGCATCTAGGTCTCACGGTGCATGTTGTCGGCGAAGTGACCACACCCGCAATTTCGACCGGGGACCTGCTCATCATCGCCTCCGGCTCTGGTACTACCGCGGGCGCGGTCCACGCTGCCGAGGTAGCGAAAAAGGCCGGTGCGAAGCTGCTCGCGATTACTACGTCATCTCAGTCGCCTCTAGGCATACTTGCCGATCACCTGTTGATCGTTCCTGCCGCAACCAAACAGGAGCACAGCGGGACTATCTCGCAGCAGTATGCCGGTGCCTTGTTTGAACAGGGCGTGCTTCTCCTCTCGGATGTGATCTTTCAACAACTGTGGTGCGAACGCGGCGAATCTGCCGGGTCTCTCTGGAAGCGCCACGCCAACCTGGAATAAACAACACAAACGGAGTTTCTCCATGAAACTGCAAGTCGCTATTGATCTTCTTTCCACCGCCGACGCGCTCTCGCTGCTGCACAAGGTTGCCGAGTACGTGGACATCATCGAGTTGGGTACGCCGCTCATTAAACAGCAGGGTCTTACCGTTGTGACGGACGTAAAGGCCGCATATCCCGAAAAGCTGGTCTTCGCGGATATGAAGACAATGGACGCGGGCGAACTCGAAGCGGACCTGGCCTTCAAGGCCGGAGCAGACATCATGACGGTGCTTGCATCTGCGGCTGACAGCACGATTGCGGGTGCGGTGAAGGCGGGCAAGGCTCACGGCAAGCAGGTTGTCGCCGACATGATCGGGGTGGCTGATAAGGCGAAGCGTCTGAAGGAGCTCAAGGATCTCGGCGTGAGCTGGGTCGAGCTGCACGCTGGGCTCGACGAGCAGGCGCAGGCTGGCTACACCATTGAGACGCTGCTTGAGGCAGGCCGCGACTCCCATGTGCCTTTCTCAGTGGCTGGCGGCATCAATGCCGATCGCATCGGCGCAGTGGAAGCTGCAGGAGCGACAATTGCGGTGGCTGGAGCAGCCATTTATGGTTCCAAAGACCCAGCCGAGGCAGCAAAGACTCTCCGGAGCAAGATTCAGCAGCTCGGTTGATCTGACGGTGATGGCCATCATCGTCAGAAATGATCTTGCAACGAATGAGGTGGGGCATCCACGATGCCCCGCCTCATTCGTTGCAAGATGAAGAGATGGATACCTGCTCGCGTTCAAAGAACTCTTCTATTTTGGGGAGATTGCAGGGCCATTCGTGTAGTTGAGCCCAGATGGCAGATAGACCTCGCACCACAATCTGGCATTATCGCTTCTCACTAGGCTCGGGAAGGCTACGTAACCCCTTGCAGTACAACCGAGTGCAAAGACTGGTGTCATGCTGGGCAAAGCCACCTCTGGCTCCGCACTGCCGATCATCATCGCTTTTCAATGGGAAAAGTTCGAAAATCGTCCCTCAGTGTCGACCATTTTTCATTTTGGCCGTTTTGAAAATGATGCCGAAGAGACCTCTGTATGTCGGTGTTGTATTTATTGCATCCCATAGAACAGTTCGAACACAGCATTCTGAGCGGTTTGGCTTTTCCGGAGCATCCTGAGAAAAATACAGAAAAGAGACATTATTCGCTCGTTCAAGTACTCGCTGAAGAGATAAACAAAAAAGTGAAAAAAGAGAGCCCATGGAATAAGCGGGGGCCTCCTCGCATGGGACGGCGCTTGGCAAGAGGATGCAGTCGCCTAGACATACACCTGCGGCTCAGGCAGCCTTTGGACTGGCAAAGGCCGCGAACGTCCTGTTCACCTGCTCGCGGGTCTTCGCGGACTGATCGTCAGATGCTGCAAGATAACGGAGGGTGGTGTTAAGATCCGAGTGCCTGAGCCACCGCTGGATGGTCCTGGCGGGGACACCGGTTTCATGGTGCATTGTGCAAATGTCTTGCGCAGGCGATGTAAATCGATCCGAGAGCAAACAGCATGGTCGGCGCAGCAGAGTCCCTTGCGGTTGTAGCAGTGACACAGTTAATCCCGGCACGTAATGCAACTCTCATCACAATACGAAGAAGATGTCCATTAGGTGTCCCGATTGTATTCGTGAAGATTAGCCGGGGCTTTGGGACGCGAATCCGCCTAGCCTTGAGCAACTCAACCAGAGAGTCGGGAATCGGGATGTCTCCTTCTTCCTTGTCCTTCGGGGTAAAGCTAAGATTCAGCTTCTCAGCAACCCTGAGCATCTTCCGGTCGAGGTGGATGTCAGGCTAGGTTGCGTATTGCACCTCCTGCTCCTGAGCTCTGGTGTACAGGAAGAACTGGATCAGCTCCGATTCCTCGGTATCAGCGACTGCAAGCAAAGCCTTGATCTCCTCGACATTCTTGCCGGTGAAGGACTCAAGAAAGAGATTTAAAACAAGGGAATAAGCCAAGAAGGGCTTCCGCTTTATCTGTAGCCAACTGTGTAGCCATCCAGCTAAGGCATTGATTCTAAATTAATAGCGGAGAAGGATGGATTCTAGCTCCCGTGAATTGGTTGGCTATTTCAGGGTCAAGATCAGGGTGTGGGTGGTTGCGGTGTTGGTGGCGGGTTGGGTGTAGGGCGTGGGGTGGGTGGTGCCCTGGTACCAGGCTGGCCACTGGTCTTTGAACCAGGGGCTGGCGGGGTTGCCGGATTCGCCTAGGACGAGGTTGAGGGTGGAGTGGTCGGGGTTGGCTAGGTCGGCGGTGAAGCGCTCGGAGGGGCCGAAGGTTCGGGCTACTTGTTTGATGGTGGAGTGGTCGCCGCTTTGCGGCTGTTCGCCGGTGCCGGTGGAGACGGTGATGAGGCGCTGGAGGATGGGGGAGGAGTGGAAGATGGGGTGCTCAATGTCTACGGGGTTGGCCTTGCCGTAGTGCCACTTGCTCAGGTTGCCGGGGGCGTGGGCGTCTTTGAGGCCCTGGAGGACGGTGGAGGCTAAGAGGTCGTCCCATGTGGGGTAGGTGGAGGGGAGCCAGCGGGAGGGAGTGTGCATGATGAGCCACTCCTGCGCGTAGGACTTGGAACCCCAGGTGTAGAGGTTGGCCAGACTGCCGGGATTGGGGCCTAGTTGTGGATTGAGGAGCATGGGCCAGAAGGCCTCGCGGGCGGCGTCTACGATGGCGGGTGCTGCGGCGTCGGCGTCTACGTTGCCGTTCCAGTCGCGAAGGAGGTCGGCGGCTTGATGGAGGCGTTTGTCTTTGGTGAGCGCGGGAGTGGTGGTGTGGTCGATGGCGTAGGCGAGGCGCTGGGCGATGACGTGATCTACGTCGGAGTAGATGTCGGTCTGGATGGCCAGCATGTCGGTGGGGGTGAGGTGGTCGTGGGTGGCGAGGGCGCGCTCGGCGAGGAGCTTCCAGATGCGCTCGTTGCGGTAGGGGGCGGCCCAGTCGAGGGTGATGGGGAAGGGGTAGTCGTCGGGGGTGACGCGGGCGTTGGCGGTGGCTAAGAAGCCGTTGGCGGGGTCGAAGGACTGGGGGAGCTGGTCGAAGGGGATGTATCCGGCCCACTGCTGGGCGGGGTCGAGGGCGTCGGTGGGTACGGTGGGGATGGGGGTGGGGTGGTCGATGCTGCCGCGGATGGGAATTTTTCCGACGGCGTGGTAACCGATGTGTCCTTGGTCGTCGGCGAAGACTAGGTTTTGCGCGGGGCCTCCCCAGTCGGCGAATGCGGCGTGGAGGTCGGGCCAGCCGGTGGCGGAGTTGACGGCGAAGAAGGGCGCGGTGATGTTGGCGGGATCGTAGAGGGTCCAGCGGAGGGAGAGGCTTCGCTTTTCGGTGGGGAAGATGGCGGAGATGATGGGGCTGACGATGTTGCCGTGTTGGGTGGCGGTGAGGTCGAGGGAGACGTCTTTGCCGCCTTTGACGCGGATGGTCTCCTGACGATGGAGGACGGGTTGCCATTCGGTGGAGGAGGCTTGGTATTCGGCGTTGGGGCCGGAGCCGCGGATGTGCTCGATGGAGATGTCCTGCACGGTGGCTCCGAGGTTGGTGAAGCCCCAGGCGATGTGATCGTTGTGGCCTACGACGATGAAGGGTGCGCCGGGGAGGGAGACTCCGGCTACGTGGAAGACGCCGGTGGGGGTGGGGGCTTCGAGGTCGGCCTGATACCAGATGCCGGGGACGCTGTGGCCGAGGTGCATGTCGTTGGCGAGGAGCGGTTTGCCGGTGGCGGTGTGGGAGCCGGAGACGACCCAGTTGTTGGAGCCGGACTTGCAGCCGTCGCAGGCAAGGACAGGGGCGAGGGTGCGGTGCGCGTCGAGGAGGTCGCGGATGTGGGCCGGTGTGGTGAGGTCAGCGGCGTGGTCTCCGGTTTGGGACTCGTCGAGAGGGATGTCGGGGAGGTCGGGCTGGGGTGCGGTGAGATCGACGGCGGGCTGGGCGGCTGGGTGGTCTCGCCAGGAGCCTGTGGGGTAGAGGTCGGCTTGCAGGTTCAGGGGGAGCTTGGCGGTGAGGGCCTCGCGGTTGAGCTCGTCGGGGAAGGTGTTGGTGAGGTCTTGAAACATGACGAGAGCGACGAGGAGGGAGTCGCGGGGCGTCCACGGCGCGGGGGTGAAGCGGAGGAGACGAAATTCGAGGGGAAGATGCTCGGACTGGGCGGCGATGGAGGCGTTGACGCCGTTGGCGTAGATGGTGAGCCAGTGGAGCTGATCGGCGGGGAGAATGGCGAGAGCGCGGTCGGCGGCGGGGACGAGCTGGAGGATGCGCTGCTGCCGGTCGTGCTTGAGGAGATCGACGCCGAGGATCTCGGCGAGGGTTCCGGAGGCGTGGCGGCGGAGAGTCTCCATCTGCCAGAGGCGGTCGGCGGCGGTGATGTAGCCCTGGGCGAAGACGAGGTCGTCGAGGCTGGCGGCGCGGAGGTGGGGGACGCCGTGGGCGTCGCGCTGGACGGTGACGGGGGCGGCGAGGCCGCTGACGGCGAGGGAGCCATCGAGCTGCGGGAGAGCATCGCGCATGGCTTGGCGGGTCCAGTGGCGCGCGTAGAAGAAGGCCGCGATGGCGGCGAGGAAGAGAACGGCTGCGGCGAGGATGACGATGCGAAGGGCGTGGAGGCTGCTGCGGGTGGGCTGCGTGTTATTTGAGGTTTGAATGGGTTCCGCGGAGTTCATAGACAGTCAAAGTCTAAATGGAGGCTGGCGGAGGCGGAGGCTGCGGGATGGAGAGTTAGCGCAGATTTTTGTGAACGGGGTACATTGACTGTGTTGGGTGAAGTTTGCTGCTGGGTCACTTTTTGATGGGGGAAGGAGGTTGGCCGGATGGGAGGAAGTTCGAGTCTCCATGCTGTTGAGACGGTGATTCTGCTGCTGCTGATGCTGGTGTCGGGATTTGCGGTGATGGCGCACCGGATGAAGGTGGCGTATCCGATTGTGCTGGTGGTGGTTGGGCTGGCGATCAGCTTTTTGCCGCATATTCCGCGGATTCCGCTGAATCCGGATATTGTGTTCGTAATTTTTCTGCCGCCGCTGCTGTACTCGTCGGCGTGGGTGACGTCGTGGCGGGAGTTCAAGCGCAACTGGATTGTGATTGTGCTGCTGGCGCTGGGGCTGGTGGGCTTTACGGTGTGGGGCGTGGCGGAGTTCTCCGACCGCTTTATTACGGCGCTGGACTGGAAGGCAGGATTTCTGCTGGGGGCCGTGCTGGCGACGACGGATGCGATTGCCGCGACCTCGATTGCGAAGACTCTGGGGCTGCCGAGGAGGATCGTCGATATTCTGGAAGGCGAGAGCCTGGTGAACGATGCTACGGGCCTGCTGGCGCTGGAGATCGGGCTGGGGATTCTGCTGCGGGACGAGATGCCGAGCGTTCAAGAGGGAGTCTTCCGGCTGCTCTACCTGGTGGTGGGGGGCGTGGGGATCGGGCTGCTGATCGGATTTCTTGTCGGGTGGGCAGAGAGGTTCGTGGAAGAAGGACCGATTGAGCTGGTCATCAGCGTGGTGGTCCCGTATGCGGCATACCTGGCGGGCGAGCAGGCGAAGGCCTCGGGCGTGCTGGCGGTGGTGACGTGCGGGCTGTATCTAAGCCGCAAGAGCGCGACGTATCTGAAGCCTGCGGCGCGGTTGCAGGTGCTGGGCGCGTGGGACGCGCTGACGTTCATTCTGAACGGGCTGGTGTTTGTGCTGATCGGGCTGCAACTGCCGTATGTGCTGGCGGGGATTCATGGGCGGTACAGCATTGGGACCCTGATTGCGTATGGCGCGGCGTTCAGCTTTGTGCTGATCCTGCTGCGGATTGTGTGGGTGTTTCCGTCGATGCGGTTTGCGTCGTTCGTGGAACGGCAATGGATGCATCAGGGAGAGGAGCCGCTGTCGTCGCGCGAGGTCTTTATTGTGGGCTGGACGGGGATGCGCGGGGTGATCGCGCTGGCGGCGGCGATCTCGGTGCCGGAGGTGTTGAACAACGGAAAGCCGTTCGAGGCGCGGAACCTGATTGTGTTTCTGGCGTTCTGCGTGATCCTGGTGACGCTGGTGTTGCAGGGGCTGTCGCTGCCGGAGCTGATCTGCAGGCTGGGGTTGTCGCAGCCGGGGGGGATGGACAAGGAAGAACGCTATGCGCGGCGGGTGGTGCTACAGGCGGCGATCGAATACCTGGAAGAGAAGCGCATCGGGGCGAACGAGATCGAGGAGCATCTGTATGAGGACCTGCTGCACCGGTATCGTCATCGACTGGCGGCGGTGGGGGTGCGCGCGGAAGACCGCTTTGACGGCATGGACGAGGGGACGTACACGCGGTTGCAGCGGATCGGGGCGAGCGCGATCCATGCGGAGCGGAGCACGCTGATCGGATTGAGGGACAATGCGACGATTGGAGATGACGTGCTGCGAAAGATGGAGCGCGAGCTGGACCTGGCGGAGAGCCGGTATCAGACGATGCCGTTTGGTTGATACGCCGGCTTGCGAAGGGTGAAGAGAATGACAGCGGCGACGATGGCCAGGATGGCGAGGACGAAGAGGCTGCCTTCGGGGCCGGTGGCTCCGCCGCTGAGGATGGGTTTGCCGGTGGGATGCGTGGCCAGGAAGCGATGCTGGGCGACGGTGCCGCTGTCGGCCACGCCGTAGAGGAAGGACTGGGCCCAGTCCCATGAGGCGTGGAAGCCGATGGCCCACCAGAGCGAGCCGGTGCGCCAGAGGCTGAGGCAGAAGACGATGGCGGCGAGTCCGGCGGTGAGAAGGCCGATGGGCGATTCGCCGGGGTTGCTGCCGTGGCCGAGGCCGAAGAGGACGGAGAGAAGAACGGCCGCGGTCCAGAAGCCGAGGGCGTCGCTGCGGCGGGCGCTAAAGAAGCGCTGGTAGAGGCTGGCGAGTCCGCGGGCGAGGGTGTACTGGAGATAGCCGCGGGTCAGCGTCTCTTCAAAGAGGGCGACGAAGACGAAGCAGATGAACCAGACGAGGCCGTACTTCCATATATCTGATCCGAAGAGAAGGCGGCCGTCGATGACGAGGAGTCCGCGGTTGAGCAGAAGGATGACGAGGAGCGAGAGGAAGACGGTTCCCCAGAGGAGCCCGGCGAGGAGAAGGGGGACGTTGCGGCGGCTGTCTGTGAAGCCGAAGCCGTAGGTGGCGAAGGGGCGGCGCTCGATCTTCGCCATGATCCAGGTGGCGAGACAGATGGCGAGGAAGGGAGTGAGCTCGCCGTAGAAGGCGATGCGGGGGGTGAGGATGGCGCTGGCGGCGGTTTTGGCAGCGTGCGGGTGGATGAGGTGGCGGACGAAGCCGACGGCTGCGAGGAAGGCGGCGAAGAGGGCAAGGAAGAGCAGGATGCCCCAGCCGGAGCGGAGACCGTCGGGGCCGAAGAGGATGGTGTGAGAGGTTTGGCCGGGCTGGGATTCGGCTTGGGACTCGGTTTGGATTTCGGGTTGGGAGTCGTGGCTCAACAGGGGGCTCCTTGGAGTGGGTAGAGGGAGTGGACAGAGAAATGGTACGCGAGAATGGGGCGGGATGTTGAAGGTGGATTGATGAGGCCGGAGCACGGGTGCGCTATGCTGTAAGCTTCGCCCCGATGCGCGGCGAGAGGTGAACGAATTGGACTGCAAGATTTTTTATCACGATAAGTGTTTTGATGGCGCGTGCTCGGCCTCGCTGTTTACGAAGTTTCATCGCGAGTGCATCGGGACGGCCAGCACGTACTCGTACCACGGGCTGGTGCATCGCGCGGGCGCGCTGTTCGACGAGAACGCGTTTGGCGACGGCGAGAATGCGATTGTGGATTTTAAATACTCGGCTTCGCCGAAGGTGACGTGGTGGTTCGACCATCACCAGAGCGCGTTTCTGACGCCGGAGGACCAGAGAGACTTTGAGGCGGGGCAGGAGGACGGGTCGCAGCGGATGCGGAAGTTCTTCGACCCGAACTATATCTCATGCACGAGCCTGATCGCGGACATCGCACAGTTGAACTTCGGGTTCAACACGGCCCCGGTGCTGGAGCTGATCGAGTGGGCGAACATCGTAGATGGAGCGCGGTACGAGAGCGCGAAGGCGGCGGTGGAGATGGAGGCTCCGGCGATGAAGCTGACGATGGCGATTGAGAGCTCGCCGGACGGCACGCTGGTGCAGAAGCTGATTCCGCTGCTGACGGAGATGAGCCTGCAACAGGTGCTGGATCAGCCGTTAGTACAGGAGCAGTTGGGGCCGCTGATGGACCGGCACTGGGCGGCGCTGGAGCTGATTCGCTCGCGGGCGGGGCTGGAGAAGGGCGTGATTACGTTCGACATTACGGACCAGCCGACGGAGGGATACAACAAATTTATTCCGTACTATCTGTATCCGGCGGCGACGTACAACGTGGGGTTGAGCAAGTCGAGCTTCCGGACGAAGGTGTCGGTGGGGACGAATCCGTGGACTTCGCTGGATGCGTCGGAGCTGGTGAACCTGGCGGCTATCTGCGAGCGTTATGGCGGCGGCGGTCACGCGCGTGTGGGAGCTATCAGCTTTCCGCCGGACAGGGAACAGGATGCGAGGAAGGCGGCGGAGGAGATTGCGTCGGAGCTGCGGACTTCGTAATAGCAGTTTGGGATTAGCGCAGGGCTTTAGCCCTGCGACTCCTGCGTCCGAGGCGAAAAGGGGCTTTAGCCCCGGGCTTTCTTTCCTCGCGTCGATTGTTCAAATGAAATGGTCTGGTATCGGATCGAAGGAATCGTGAAGATTTGCTGCTGAAGAGAAGGCGTAAAGTGCAGCTTCTGGTACTAGCTTGGCCCGGACGGGATTTTCGTGAATGTATGTTACGTGTCTCTCAAAATTGAGGCCATCCGTGATACGGCGGCTGTCGTAGCTGCGTTGCCAGATATCTAGCTTGCTTTTGAGGCGGAAGGAGAAGCCGCCTTTGATGTATTGCATGGCTTTTTCCAATGAGATATCTGAAGCGGGAGTGAGCAGAAGATGGGCGTGGTCGGGCATGATCACGAAGGCGTGTAATTGGAGGCGGCCCTTGTGACGTTGTTCCTGCAGGATATCGAGAAAGAGGGTGGAGTTTCGCTCCACCTGGAATAAACGTCTACGGGAGGCGGTGACGCTTGTGATGAAGTAGGTTCGGAGTTCCTGAGGGGCCAATGGCATGGGTGGCAGAGGAAAAGACCCGGGGCTAAAGCCCCTTTTGATATGTGGTCAAGTTCGTGGGGCTAAAGCCCCACGCTAATCCCAAAAGACTAGTTCTGTGATTCGGTGTAGAGAGCGGCTATGGTTTCAGTTTTGCGAAGATGCCTAGCTTGGTGATGTCGTTGAAGATGACGAAGGCTCCGAAGGCGAGCAGGCAGACGAAGGCTACCTGGTAGACGCGCTCCTTGATCCGCTGGTTCACGTCGCGGCGCATGATGCTCTCGATGACGAGGAAGAGGATCATGCCGCCGTCGAGGACGGGGATGGGGAGCAGGTTGAAGATGCCGAGGTTGAGCGAGATCAGCGACATGAGGCTGATGAGCGGCATCCAGCCGGGCATCTCGGCGGCCTGGTGGATACTCTGGCCGATGCCGATGGGACTTTGCAGGTTGCGGACGGAGACCTGGCGGGTGAAGAGGCGCTTGATGGTCTCGACGATCAGCAGCGAGAACTTCTTGTTGTATTGCAGGGAGGCGGCGACGGCCTTGCCGAAGGGAAGGCGTTCGACCTTGACGGGCGGCTGCACGGGAGCGAAGCCGAGGCGGTACTCCTTGCCGTTGGCGGAGTCGGCCAACTCGGGCTTGATTTGCAAAGGCAGAGTCTGGACGGTGCCGTTGACGGTGCGCTCGACGACGAGCGCGGCGGGCTTGCCGGACTGGTCTTGCAGGTAGGCAAGCAGGGCGCTGACGGAGTGGAACTGGAGGCCGTCGATGCTGAGGATCTTGTCCTGCGGCTTGAGCCCGGCGCGCGCGGCGGGCATGTCGGCCTCAAGGGCGTTGACCTGCACGGGCGTGTTCTGCATCCGAGGGATGAGGCCGAGGTTGGAGAGGTCGAAGTTGTCGGCGTCGCCCTTGTTCTCGATGAAGAACTTCGTATCGACGCGCTGGCCATCGTGGATGTAGGAGAAGGGAACGGTCTGGTTGAGGTTCAGGAGGGAGCGGATGCCGACCTG
>JAATEV010000009.1 GCA_015655585.1 Terriglobales bacterium
CGCGACGCGAACAGTGCCGCCAGCACCGCCATCAGCCCCGCATCCCACAGCGCCGTGGCTCCTGCCATCGCAAACCGTGCCAGCCGCTGCGCCAGCGTCAATGCCAGCACCAGCCCCACAGCGGCGAAGATGCCGGTGATCGGAATGCGCAGCGAGCCGATATGGATCAGGGAGTTCATGCGGGTCAGGGGCTGGGTCTCTGCGGTTGTGCAGAAAACAATCCTGTCCTGATCCTACAGCGATGAATGTGTCTGACGCGCGGTCGGCGTGGCTACGCCGAGGAAGAGAAAGAAGACCGACCCGCTGGGCCGTGGGAGAAGCGCTGGTGAACCCGTCCTAAGACGGCGGGACTCGGCCGTGGCTCTTCAGGCTTTCCGGACTGGCGGACATAGCACACCGAACCATGTATACGAGCTAAGTCCCTGTTCAATGAATGTTGGTTCAACCAGCGTTGTTCGCGATACCTGCTTTGCAGGCCGGTTTCCTAGTCTGGATGCTAAAGGGATTGGGGCGGAATGGCAAATTGGGGGTTGGTTACCAGCATCTGAATTGCCGATAACCCAGACGTGAAATTTAATGTTGCTGAGGAACTGGCTCTGACGCCGGAACGGGAGTAGATGCTGGCGGAACAGATGTTCCACTGCATAGTTGAGCTTCAACATCTGGTTTCAGCTTGCCGGTACCGCAAAGAGTGCTGGCGGTCTTCTGCGTATTGCTTCCATCGCCTGCGGTGAACGGCGTGAAGTCTCCGAGTGTTGCATATTCGTGATCGGAACTATCCGGATCAGGAAAATAGAAGGTGCAGCGAACCGCGTCGTTGGGATGCTTCTTACTCGGCTTCGCACACGTCGAAGCGAACAGGACTTTGGTACCGGGCTGTACATTATCCAGAAACCACTTGTTGTGATAGGTCTTAGCAGGATTGTAGGCATTCGAGCCCATTGCCGACAAAATTGATAAACCCTTGTTAACAGGAGCTTCCACACGATAATCCCCGGCATCGGTGTGCAGCAAGTGGATACCCTGACCACCGGGCCCGAGTTTAGCATCTGTTGTGTTCTTGGCTGCCGTCACATCGCTTCCGGTTTCAACCCGGAGATTTTGATCCAGAATAGCTATCTGATATTCAGAGGCGTGCTTGTAGCTTTTCGCTTCTTTAGCAAAACCAAGTACAGGAATAAACAAGAAGGCCGCAGCCGCAGCCCTGCAGAGTGTAACTCTCATTTGACATGCCTTTGTTTGGAGTTGGTGACAACAAATTATTGCACGTTACGAGAGACGAATCTGTGATGTAGCCACACAGCCTGCCCTTGATAGTGGCAAGGTCATAGAAGAAGGATTTGAGGCTTTGCCGATCAGTTAGAGGTGCTGCGGTTTTGTGAGAGGCGGGTGTCTAGGGTTGCTCGGCCGTAGATGCGGTCGAGGATCAGGTCTAGTGCGGACTGAACCTGGGTGCCCCATCCGGCGGCTTGCAGCTCTCGCCAGGCTTGTTCGTTTAGCCCGCCCGGTGTGGAGTAGTCGCGGGTGAGTGTGGCGAAGGATTCTTCGGAACGCTTCTCGGCGGCCTGGGCGAGGATGAAGAATAGCTCGGCTACGAAGGCGCGGGAGGATTCCGGCTTGAAGCCGCCCTGGATGAGCCAGTGGTCTACCGCTCCCATCATGCCGAAGTAGGTGCCCATGAGCGAGGTGGCGGCGCTGGCCAGTTCGAGGTTCGTTTCTTCTTCGACGCGGATGAGGCGGCCGAGTCCATCCAGCAGGTGTGCGATCTCGTCCGATTGGGTGTAGAGGGTCAGTGGGCCTTGGCGATCGGCGATTGGCGGCAGGGGGATGGCTCGGGAGATATCCTTTGCGGGAGATACCAGCGTGGACAGCCGCTGGACGCTGAAGGTGGCTATGAGGCTTACGATTTTTTGATCCGGCCGGAAGTGTAGGGCCTTGAGGACTTCTTCGGCGATCTGGGGGCGGACGGCGAGGATGACGATCTCGCTAGCGTCCACTACGGCCTGATTGTCGGCGGCGATGCTGACGTCAGGGTAGCGGAGAGCCAGTCGGCTAGTGATGGCTTCGTTGCGAGGGGACAGGAGAATCTCCGCGCGTCGTTCGCCGAACGCGCAGAGGCCATGCGTGAGGGCCTCTGCGATGGTGCCTACTCCGACGATGCCTACTTTTGGCAAGTTACTCATGGCTAAAAAGTCTCCGATAGTTTTGGTTCTGGATGAGTCGTTCGACCCTGGCTACGATCTGCGGAATGGAATCTTCCGCTGGACTCTGGAGGGCGCTGAAAAACTGGTATTGTCTCTTCCTACATTCCCTCGGCGACTAAAGTTGCGTTGAGTAGGTGAGATTTACGGCGGGGCTGAAGCCCCGCCCTTTCAAAACAACGACTTTTCAGCATCCTCGCCAAGCCGCATTGGTGCCGAGACCGGCGGATTGCGCGGAGGTTTGTCAGCCTACTTTGCGGTCTTCGAGGACTTCGTCGAGCATGTGGGCTATGGAGCCGGCCCGGGTGCGGACGGATTGCTGGGTGGTTTGCAGGGTTCCGGCGAGGTTGGCCAGTTGGTCGTGGCGCTGGCGGGCGGTGCATAGCTCGTCGGCTATGTTGAGGGCGGCGAGGACGGCTACGCGAAGCGAGTCGACCGTTTTACCGTGGGCGGAGACGGCGCGCATCTTGGCGTCGACCATGGAGGCCAACTGGGTGATGTATGCGTGGTCGGTTCCGCGCAGGTGGTAGAGCTTGTCGTAGATCTCGACGGCGATGGACTGGCTTTCGGTCGTCTCAGGGGTGGCCTGGGGGGCTTCGAGGGTCTGGTCCATCGGGTCTCCTTTTTGGGTGATCTAGAGAAGCTCGTCCATTTGCTGGAGCATCTTTTCGACGCGCTGGCGAACGGCGTCGCGTTCCTTGCTGAAGATCGAAGCTTCAGACTCGGAGGTGGCTTGCTGGATAGCGAGTTGCTCGCGGAGGGAGGCGACCTCGGCCTCGGCGGCGGCGCGGGCTTCGCGCTCACGCTTGACGATCTCGACGGCACGAAGGACTTTTTGCTCTAGCGCCTGAAACTCATCGACGCTGATGGTGGATGTGCTCATATTGTCTCCAGTATAAAGACGCAATTCCTGCGGAAAACCGGGGGTATCTAGATGGATGCGTTTTTTGGCGTTCACACGCCCTTTTAAAGCTTCGCGTGAGCCTCTCGCTGGTCGACTGGAGAATTTTCTGCCGACCAGCGGGAGGACTGCGCGAAGCTCAATACCGCACGAAGTGCCGCACGCCCGGCGTTAGGGCGTCTTTATGCTCCGCGTAAGGTTCCGCCTAGTTTGGTGAGGGCGTCGATGATTAATGTCTGCCAGGCGTTTAGGTCTTCTTCGGTGAGGGTGTGGTCGTGCGACTGGAAGACGGTTCGTAAGAGGAGTGAGTAGACGCCGGGAGATTTTTTCTGGTCGCGGAAGATCTCGACGGGAGTGAGGCGTTGCAGCTCGGGGATGGTGAGGGCGTCAATGGCTACGGCAATGGTGTGCCACTGCATTGCGTCGGGGAAGACTACGGAGAAATCGCGCTCGACGGCCTGGAAGCGGGAGAGCTCGCGGGCGGTGACGGTGCGGAGGGGGAGTTCATAGAGGCGGGCGAGGTCTAGCTGGGCCAGGAAGACGGGCTGGCGGAGCTTGCGGGGCTGGGCCTCGGTGGCGGCCAGTTCGCCGAAGTGGGCTATGGGTTGACTGTTGAGCAGGACGGTGGCGCTGCGGCCGGGTTCCAGCCATGTTGGGGCTTCGGCGGTGAAGGTGATGGCCGCTGAACCTCCGGGGGGATTGAAGAGGCTGAGGATGGATTCGATTACGCCTTTCAGCTCGTAGAAGGGGGCGTCCTGCGCGGTGTAGAGGCGGCTGGGAGTGGGCTGGGCGGTGGTGAGGCCTAGAGAGAGGCTGGGCGTCTCGATGACTTCGTTGGTGGAGCCGGTGAAGGTCTGGCCCTGCTCGAAGAGGCGGACCTCTTTTACGTCGCGGTTGAGATTGTGGGCGAGCATGTTCAACATGCCGGGGACGAGCGAGGGGCGGAGGAGCGAGGCCTCTTCGGAGAGGGGGTTTTCGAGCGGGATGGTTCCCTGGGCTGCGAAGAAGAGGGCGGAATCCTGCCGGCTGGCGAAGGTGCTGGAGATGGACTCGCTGAAGCCTAACGCGAGGAGGCGGGCTCGGACGGCAGACTCCGCCGCGGCGGTGGGGTGGGCTACGACGATGCCGGGGGTGGGCAGGGTGTTGGCGAAGCGGTTGTAGCCGTAGACGCGGGCGATCTCTTCGATGAGGTCGATCTCGCGTTCGAGATCCAGACGCCAGGAGGGGAGCTGGACGGAGTAGAGGTCGGGGCTTTGCGGGGTGAGGGTGCAGCCTAGCGAGGTGAGGTATTGGCTGACGATCTCGGCGGTGATGCCGGTGGGGTCGAGCGTGGTTCCTAGATGACGCTGAACTTGCTTAACCGAGAGCTGGATGGGCGGGCGGGTGGCGGTGCGGGCGGAGACTTCGGGGTCAACTACGTCGATAAGCTCGCCTTCGAGGATTCCGCCGGACTGGAGGATGAGCTGGGAGACGAGGGCGTTGGCTGTGGGGGCGGCGTTGAAGTCGGCACCGCGCTCGAAGCGGTGGGAGGCGTCGGTGTGGAGGA
>JAATEV010000083.1 GCA_015655585.1 Terriglobales bacterium
CTCTGCCCGACGGCTTCGTCTACACCACCACCCTCTACAACGGCACCCGGCCCAACTCCCTCTACGGCCAGATGCTCGACATCGCCAGCAACGTCAACTCCAGCTACAACGCCCTCGCCGTGCAGTTGAACCGCCGTTATAACCACGGCCTCTCGCTGCTGGTGAACTACACCTGGGCGCACTCGCTCGACTACAACCCCTACATCGGCACCGGCGTTCCCACCTACAACGTCTTCGACCCCACCAATCTCCGCAAGGAGTACGGCAACAGCTCGCTCGACGTCCGCCAGCGCTTCGTCGGGGCCTTCGTCTACGAGCCGCAGTTCCACGTCAGCGGATGGAAGCGTTACCTCGCCTCCGGCTGGCGCATCGCCCCCATCGTCCAACTCCAGACCGGCCTGCCCTACACGCCGTCGGTCTCCGGCTCGGCCCCCAACGTCACCTTCAAGGGCATCAACGGCAGCGGCTCCAGCGCCAACCGCATCGACGTCCTCGGCCGCAACCAGGTCAACCGTCCCAAGAGTGCCCTAGTCGATCTTCGCGTAGGCAAGAACTTCTACCTCCCCGACAACCGCTTCGGCAACTTCCGCTTCGAGATCTTCTGCGAGGCCTTCAACCTGATGAACCACCAGAACATCACACAGGTCTCGAACGGCGCCTACACCATCAGCACGCAGGGCGGCAACACCCTCGGCTTCAACCCCACCTACGGCACCTACACCAACTCCAACAGCAACAACATCTACACCCAGCGAGTCCTCCAGCTAGCCGCACGCCTCCACTTCTAACCAACCACCTCATCCCTCAAGACGAAAGACGGTCCCAGGACCGTCTTTCGTCTTTGTCTTTCCACCCTCAACCAGCCGAGAAAAGAGGTGCCCCATCTTCGCGACGGCCTCGTCATCGCTAAGGTGGGAATGTAACTCTCTCCCCATCCACCGATCGCTTTTGCTTTTGCCATTGTTCTTGCCGTCGCTTTTGCCGTTGTTCTTGTCGTTGCCGTTGCCGTTGTCGTTGTTCTTGTCGTTGCCGTTGCCGTTGTCGTTGTTCTTGTCGTTGTCGTTGCTTTTCCTTTTCCTCCCCGCACCCACAACACCGTCATTCCGACCGAAGCCACTCACAGCCTCATCGTGAGTGGCGCAGCGGAGGAATCCGCTTCTCTACCCATACTCCACCAAAGCCCATGAGTCGTTGCTTTTGTCGTTATCTGTTTTGGTTTGGTTTGGTTTGGTTTGTCATTCCCGAAGGGAATCTGCGTTTGCTGTTGCTGTTGCCTTTGCCGTTGTCTTTGCTTTTGTTGTTGTTCTTGCTGTTGAGATAGAGCCGGGCTTCAGCCCGGCGTCAAAAACCATAGCGAAGCGACCTACCTCTCTGCCGAAGGCCATCGCGTAGCCCAAAGGGCGAAGCGACTGATCTATCGCCTTTGTCTTTAAATCCGTCTTTGCCCTTAAACAGCCTTTGCCATTTATCCATAAAAATCCGCTTTTATCCGTCTTTAAATCTTTCTGATCACCGTTACGCCTTTTAAGCCCCCGCTGTACTCTTGAAGGAGTCCCACAGGAGCGCCCCGTTGATTCACCGGCCACTGCTAAAACTCCTCCTCCTCGCAGCAATAGCCCAACCCACCCCACAGATCAACGTAACCACCCGCATAGTCCTCCTCGATGTAGTAGTCACCGACTCCTCCGGCAACCCCGTCACCAACCTCCAGCAATCCGACTTCGCCATCTACGAAGACAAGCTCCCCCAGCGCATAGCATCCTTCGAAGCCCCCGCCGCCCACAGCGCCGCCTCCACCATCCTCGTCCTAGACGAGCTCAATACCCGTTTCGCCGACTCCTCCTTCGCCACCGACTCCCTCCGCCGCTTTCTCCAGTCCCGTCCCGCCCAGCTCCCCCAGCCCACCAGCCTCATGCTCGTCTCCGACAACCAGTTCCACCTCCTGCAAAACTTCACCCGCGACCGCGACTCCCTCCTAGCCGCCCTCCAGCAACAGCGCGTCCATAACTCCTGGCGGCTCGAAACCGACCACAGCACCGGCTACGGCACCGTCGAGCGCCTCGACCAGTCCCTCAGCGCGCTCGAACAGATAGCCCAGTCCACCGCCTCCACCCCCGGCCACAAAGACCTCCTCTGGATCGGCCAGGGCTTCCCCTCGCTCGACCCCACCACCCTCGCCCCGTCCGATCTAGAGCTGGTCGAAAACACCATCCGCCACGTAACCAATCTCCTTCTCGACACCCGCATCACCCTCTACGCCGTCTCCCCCACCACCAGCGCCGCCACCACCACCGAGATCACCGACCCCACCCAGCTCGAATTCGCCCAGTTAGCCGGAGGCTCCCTCGCCAATAACGCCGATCCCTTCGCCTCCACCCTCGACTTCGACCGCCTCGCCCCCGCCACCGGTGGCCGCGTCATCCGCAACCTCAACAACATCGAAACCCAGATCGCCCACTCCATCGACCTAGGCAGCGCTTACTACACCCTCAGCTACACTCCGTCGAACACCAGCGCCGCCACCCAGCCCTACCGGAACATCCACGTAGTCTGCCTGCGCCCCGGCCTCACCGTCTCCACGCGCAACGGCTACTACACCACGCCGCCACCCAGCGAAACCTCCACCAAAACCCTCCTCTACGACCTCAATACCGCCGCCCTCAGCGCCGTTCCCCTCACCGCCCTGCACATCACAGCCACCCCGGCACCCACCGCCCCAAACACCTATACCATCCACACCGAAACCAGCAATTTAACCTGGCAAACCACCTCCACCGGAACCCGCGAAGCCAAAGTATCCGTACTGGCCGTAGCCCTCTCGCAAAAAAATAAAATTCTAAGCCACACTCTCCAAACCATGACTGCCACCGCTAAACCCACAGCCCAGCTTCAGTTACCCGGAACCACCGTAGCCCTGGCCATCACCACCACCCCGGCCAAAGGCGCAACTCGCCTGCGCTTCGTAGTCCGAGACGCAGCCACAGGCCGCATGGGCACCACCGACCTCCCCCTCCGCCCCTGAAAGAACCGCCGAAAACAAAAAAGCCTCCCGCGGCCAAACCGCGAGAGGCTAAATCAAAAACTCCCTACCGAAGCACATCCTCCACCTGCTCCAGCCCCCAATCCAGATCCTCCTGGCTAATCACCAACGGAGGAGCCAGCCGGATCACTGTGCTATGCGTCTCCTTGCAAAGCACTCCCCGCTCCTGCAAAGCCTCACAAAGCGGCCGCGCGGGCACCTTCAGCTCCACGCCAATCCAAAGCCCCTTGCCTCTAACTTCAACAATCTTCTCGCTCTTCAGCCCCTTCAGACGCTCCAGCGCATACGCGCCAAGCTCCGCCGACCGCTCCGAAAGCTTCTCCTCCACCACCACCTTCAGCGCGGCCCTCGCCACCGCCGAAGCCAGCGGATTCCCGCCAAACGTGCTCCCATGATCTCCCGGCTGGAACACCCCCAGCACCGCCCGCGAAGCCAGCACCGCCGACACCGGATAGAACCCACCCGAAAGCGCCTTCCCAATAATCACCACGTCCGGCGAAATCCCCTCGTGCATATACGCGAACAGCTTCCCCGTCCGCCCCAGCCCCGACTGAATCTCATCCACCATCAGCAGCACATCGTTGGCCTTGCATATCTCCGCCACCTCGCGGAGATACCCATCCGGCGGAACCAGAATCCCCGCCTCGCCCTGAATCGGCTCCACCAGGAACGCGCACGTATTCGGCGTAATCGCCTCCCGCAGAGCCTGCGCGTCGCCAAACGGAATCCGCTTGAATCCCTCCGAGAACGGCCCAAACCCGCTCCGGTACTGCTCCTCCGACGAAAACCCCACAATCGAGATCGTCCGCCCATGGAAGTTATTGCTGCAAACAATAATCTCTGCCTGCCCCGCCGGAATCTTCTTCACGCACGCGCCCCACTTGCGCGCCGTCTTCAGAGCCGTCTCCACCGCCTCCGTGCCCGAGTTCATCGGCAGAGCCATCTCGTACCCGGTCATCTCATGCAATTCCTGATACAGCAACGGCAACTGGTCATTCCGGAACGCACGCGACGTCAGCGTCACCTTCTTCGCCTGTTCGCACATCGCTTTATAGATCGCCGGATGACAATGTCCCTGGTTCAACGCCGAGTACCCGGCCAGCAGGTCCAGATAGCGTTTTCCCTCAACGTCATACACCCACGCACCCTCCGCCCGCTCAATCACCACATCCAGCGGATGGTAGTTATGCGCTCCATACCGTTCTTCCAGACCAATCAACTCCTGCGCATTCACAATCTTTTCTCCCTAAACCACTTTCTCCTCCAGCCTATACGATCACGATCAATATCAGTAACCGACCGGCTCATCACCGCATACCTACCGCCCCCCATCTGCTAGCATCGAAAGGTAGCGATCCCCATGACAGATATCAAGACAGACACACCGAAAACCGAAGCCCCCATCCGCGTCCGCATCGCCCCTTCGCCCACCGGCGACCCCCACGTAGGCACCGCCTACATCGGCCTACTGAACTTCCTCTACGCACGCCAGCGAGGCGGCAAGTTCGTCCTCCGCATCGAGGACACCGACCGCACCCGCTTCGTCTCCACCTCCGAGCAGGAGATCTTCAACTCCCTCCGCTGGCTGGGCATCCTCTGGGACGAAGGCCCAGACGTCGGTGGCCCTTACGGCCCCTATCGCCAGTCCGAGCGCACCGAGATCTACCGTCAGCACGTCGATCTCCTCCTCGCCAACGGCACCGCCTACCGCGCCTTCGAGACGCCCGAAGAGTTAGAAGACCTCAGGCTGCGCCAGATCGCCGCCAAGCTCCCTCCGCGCTACGACGGCTCCCACCGCGAGCTTCCGCAGGCCAAGATCGACCAGTACCTCGCCGAAGGCCGCCCCTACGTCGTCCGCATGAAGGTCCCGCCCCACACCGGCGACTCGACCTCCTCCACCACCTTCCGCGACGAACTGCGCGGCAACATCACCTTCGAGCACAACAACGTCGACGACCAGGTACTCCTCAAGTCCGACGGCTTCCCCACCTACCACCTCGCCAACGTCGTCGACGACCACCTCATGGGCATCACCGACGTCATCCGCGCCGAGGAGTGGATCTCCTCCACCCCCAAACACATCCTGCTCTACAAGGCCTTCGGCTGGGACCTCCCCCGCTTCTGGCACATGCCCCTGCTCCGCAACATCGACAAGAGCAAAATCTCCAAGCGCAAGAACCCCGTCTCGCTCATCTACTACCGCCAGGCAGGCTTCCTACCCTCCGCCATGATTAACTTCCTCGGCCTCATGGGCGGTGGAATGCCCACCAACGAAGCCGCCTCCACCGGAAAGTCCAGCGAAGCCGACATCTTCTCGCTGGACGACATGATCGCCCGCTTCCGCCTCGAAGACATCCGCCTCGGCGGCCCCGTCTTCGACCTCACCAAACTCAAATGGCTAAACGGCGAATACATCCGCCGCTCCACGCCCGAGGCCTTCTACGAAGCCCTGCGCACCACCATCCTCAGCGACAGCTACCTCAAGCAAATCGCCGCACTAGTCCAGACCCGAGTAGAAACCTTAGGCGAGTTCGGCAACCTGACCCACTTCTTCTTCGCCGACGACGTAATGCCCACCGAAGAAATCTTCGTCCCGAAAAAACGCACCCGCGAAGAGACCCTGACCTTCGCCGCCGAACAACTCACCACCTTGGAAGCCACCGACTGGACCCACGAAGCCTTGGAACCCGCCCTGAAAAAACTAGGCGAAGAAAAGCAGTGGTCCGTCAAAGAAAACTTCATGCTCCTGCGAGCCATCATCACCGGCAGCACCATGAGCCCCCCACTACTAGAAAGCATGGAAATCTTCGGCAAACCCCGCACCCTGGCCCGCATCCGCACGTTCCTCGACACGCAGAAAAAGCAAAATAACACTAAAAAATAGCCTTCTTTAGAAGGCTATTTTTCATCACTTCGCTTTTATCCAAGCTAATACGATAAAAATCGTTGACATACGATTTCTATCGTATTAGCTTGGACGACATGAAGAAACGAAGCCAGGAAAGCCACTCCGAACCACTACCGACTGAAGCAGAACTTGAGATCCTGCAAATCCTATGGGATAGCGGACCCCAGACTGTTCGTGAAGTATACGAAGCACTCCACAGCAAACAGATCGGCTATACAACCGTTCTAAAGCAGATGCAGATCATGGCCGAAAAAGGCCTGCTCACCCGCAACGAACGATATCGTTCGCATCTGTATACCGTCAGGCATCCACGCGAAAAAACCCAACAGCGCCTCATCACAAATCTGGTTCAGAAAGCCTTCTCTGGATCGGCCAAGAGTCTTGTCATGGGCGCGCTGTCTGCAAAGCCTGTTTCGAAAACAGAGCTTGAGGAGATTCGACAGGTACTTCGCCAGTTCGAGGAGGAGTCATGATCACCGCAGAAACTTTAAAAATCTATGCTGGCTATCTCGATCCATTCGGATGGAGCTTACTGCATCTCCTGTGGCAGGGAACGATCCTCGCCTTTGCTCTCCGTGCATTCCTCTTCATCGCGCGCAACGCCTCCGCCCAGATCCGTTATGCTGTCTCCTGCGCCACCCTTGTTCTGATGCTGTTGTGCCCCATCAGCACCTTCCTCTATCTAACGGCAAACCCCGTAGAACAGCCTCATATTCACTCTCCTGCCATCCGGAACCCCGCCTTTCTTATCGATCATCAACAGAAGCCGTTCTCCTCTTTCCTTGGAGATATCGCCATCGCAACCGACCATGCGATGCCATGGATCCTAGCCATCTGGATCACCGGCGTTCTTGCACTTCTTACCAGGCTCATCCTGGCTGGCGTCGCTGCCGAGCGGCTCAAGACCACTTCGCTGATCCCTGTTCCGGAGAATCTGCTGTCACTTGCGAAACAAGTAGCAGAGCGAATCCACGTGAAGCAGACATTCCACGTATTCGCCTCAAACGTAGTCATCGCGCCTTCGGTTATCGGATGGCTCAAGCCAGTCATTCTCTTCCCCATCGCAAGCCTCACCGGCCTTACGACGGACCAGTGGGAAGTCCTGCTCGCTCATGAATTGGCCCACATACACCGACGAGACTATCTGGTAAACGCCTTTCAGGTCGCAATTGAAGCGCTGCTTTTCTACCACCCCGCGGTGTGGTGGATCTCAAATCAGATTCGCTACGAACGCGAGCATTGCTGCGACGATGTCGCCGTAGCCGTAACCAACTCTCCCCTGATCTACGCAAAGACTCTGTACCAGTTGGCAGAACAAAGTTATTCCCCAACAACACCTCAACTCATGCTCGGCAGCAATGGAGGACAACTCACTATGCGTATCAGAAGGCTTCTCACTGGAAATGAATCGGCAATAGCTCCGCGTGGAACAACCCTTTCCCTCTTGGCAATCGCAGTCTTAGCCCTCAGCGCACTGTTTCTGGTTTTCAGCGCAACAGGAAGAAGAGCGACCGCCCAAACCACTGCAAGCGGCCCCGCACAAGCAATCTCGGAAGACGAAGCCCGGCAACATCTCCTCTCCCATCAGGACCCGGCCACGCCCCCAATCGCACAATCTGCGCACGTAGGTGGCGACGTCCATATTGCCGTCGTCATCGATCCCAATGGAAAAATCACCTCCGCAAGAGTCATCAGCGGCCCACCGATGTTGGTCGGTGCAGCGATTGATTCCGTGATCCATTGGCAGTTCACGCCCTTCTCCGTCAATGGAGTGCCATCTTCTGCAACCACAACTTTGACAGTTCCATTTGTCCTCGCAAACGGTGGTCCAGCCGCAAAGACTACCCAGCCGCCAGATCTATCCTGCACCTTCTACAGCAATAACAACGTCCCAAGCCCAGGAACGTGTGAAGCTGGAGAATCCAGCAAAGAATACTCCTGCAGAAACAACGAAAATAACCAGCAGGTTCAGAATCAGGTAGGGTGCGAACGAAAGGTCCAGGGATATAAAACCTGGGAACTTCAACAGAAGAGCAGATAACCATCGCTCACAATAAAAACAGCAGAAGCCCCGGACAAAACTCTGGGGCTTCTGTCTTTAAAACCAGAAATCCAAACCGACCCTTTATCATGCAAAACTTTGCACAGAATAGACAAAGAAGTGGTATCGTACCAACCCCCAATCACGACTCGGAAAATTCACCACGCCGACACGAGACCGTCATATCGAGCGTTGTACATTCCGTGGGGTAATCGGTTTGCATTTCACTCTGTCTCATCACAGGTAAAAACATCATGCGCCGAACTTTAGCTACCCTTCTCTTCTGCTCGATTCTGTCTGTCTCCAGTCAGGCACAAACAGGGCTCTATCTTGGCAGCAAGGCTCCCTACGCCATCGGGCAAGACCCTTCCACCTACGAGGCCGCACCCAGCGGCTTCTCACCCGTCTTCACCGAGATCGTTGCACGCCACGGCTCGCGAGGCCTGTCGAGCCCGGGCAACGATCTTGCCCTCTACAACATGTGGCTGGACGCGCAGGCCAAGGGCGGCCTCACCAAATCCGGTGCGCGTCTGGGACCGGATCTGTTGCGCATCATTCAGGCGAACGCTCTGCTCGGCTACAACGTCCCGGGAATCAGCGCTCCCGGTTACGGCAACCTCACCCTTCTGGGCATCGAAGAGCACACCCAACTGGCGCAGCGCCTGGCCACCCGCATGTCTGCATTGCTTTCGACCGTCCCCAGCTCGTCCCGCCAGATCGTGGTCTCCACCTCAGGCGTCAACCGGGCCATCGACAGCTCCAACTACTTTATCGGCTCGTTGAGCAGCGCCCTTCCCGGCATCGCGTCCCACATCGTCAATACGCCTTCTTTGACGGCCTACCCGGTCAACAAGCCCGTGGAACAGGCGCCCGGCATCAACCGCTTCCAGCTTTACTTCCACAAACTGGCCGCGAAGACGGACCTGCCCGCCACGACAGACCCCTATTACCCCGTCTACCAGAGCAGCCTGCAATATCAAAGCTTTCTGGCATCCGACCCCACCATGACAAACAAGGTGAACAGCATCGTCTACAGCCCTGAGTCCTATGCAACCTCTCGCACAGTGCTCTATACGCTGTTTACGAAGGCATTCGTCGATCAACTCGACACAGGAGCGACCAGCTACGTCAACTCCGGAAGCTTCACCTTCACCTCCACTGATGGCAAATTCACCACGACCATTACCGGCGATGGCGGCACCGTGATCGGCAACGTAGTGGACGCGGCAAACTCGCTCTACGCCGTCTATTCCATCACTCCGGCCATGATCAACGAGGTTCCGGAGAACATGAGCAAGTACTTCCCCACCGGAACCCTGCCGCTCTTCGGTTATCTCTCCGACGCTCAGGACTTCTATCAGAAAGGCCCCTCGATCACCGAGGAAGCCCCCATCACCTATCAGATGAGTCAGGCGCTTCTGGACGACTTCTTCCACGAGGCCGACGCCATCGCCGCCGGGAATCTCTCCCACGCGGCGAAACTTCGTTTCACCCACGCGGAGATCCTGATTCCGTTCGAAGAAAAACTAGGCCTGCCGAGCGCATCCCTGTCCGTGCCGTCGAGCCAGACCTACACCTGGAACACCAACCCCTGGCGCGGCGAGATCAACGGCTCCCTGGCAGCCAACGTTCAATGGGACTTCTTCACCGATGGAGCAACTCTCCTCGTGAAGATGTTCTACAACGAGAAGGAAATGGACTTCCCCGCCAACTGCGAGTCCGCCCGCTATCTCCCCGGAACGCAGAGCCACTACTACAAGTACAGCGGCCTGAAAACCTGCTACGGCTACTAAACACAAATGTCGTCAACCTCAATCACTCAAGGGCACTCACTATGAAATCGAAAATCTTGTTTTCTCTCTCGCTCTTATTGGCGCTTTGCGGAACGGCACGCGCCGCATCCACGAACCTCGTCACCAACGGCAGCTTCGAACAAGGCACCCTCGGCATCGGAAGCTTCGATGGATGGACGACCAACCTTGGCGACGTCAACACCTTCGTAGACAGCAGCGGACAGACCGGCCTGAACTACGGGCAGGCCAGCGATGGCATCTGGGCGGCCTACTTTGGCTCCACCAGCGACACCGGCGGCTCGTCCATCTCTCAGACCCTGGCCACCACCGCCAACCAGATGTATACCCTCACGTTCGATCTGGCCAACGACAACGGCGGTCTCCCCGCCAGCAACAGCTTCGTAGCCTCCATCGATAATCTGCCGCTCTTTTCCGTCATGAACTTTGCCGATCAGGGCTTCGTTCAGGAGCAGTTTTCGTTCATCGCGACCGGCTCGGCAACAACGCTGCAATTCGCCGGCTTCAACGATCAAAGCTACGAAGAACTCGACAACGTCGTCGTCAGCTCTGCCGTTCCGGAGCCGTCGTCAATCGCTCTTCTCCTCACGGGAGTCCTCATGTTCGGCTGGGCAGCTCTATCCGCCCGGCATCGCTCTGCCGCAGGAATTTTCTAGTCTCCTTCAAAAAAGCAGCGGCCTCGGAATCATCCGAGGCCGCTGCTTTTTAATCCGACCGGAAGACCCTACCCAGCCTTGAACATATGCTTGATTCCCCGCAACGCCTGCCGGGTCCGCTCCTCATTCTCGATCAGCGAAAACCGCACATACCCATCGCCGTGCTCGCCGAACCCGACACCCGGAGACACCGCAACCTTCGCCTCCATCAGCAGCTTCTTCGAGAACTCGATCGACCCCAGAGCCCGGTACTGCTCCGGAATCTTCGCCCAGGCGAACATCGTCGCCTTCGGCATCTCCACCGGCCAGCCCAGCTTGTTCAGCCCCGGAACCAGCACATCGCGCCGCGACTTGTAGTTCTCAACGATCTCCGTGACGCACTCCTGCGGCCCTTCCAGCGCGGCAATCGAGGCCACCTGAATCGGCGTAAACGTCCCGTAGTCGAAGTAGCTCTTGATCCGGCCCAGCGCATAGACGAGCTTTTTATTGCCCACCATAAAGCCCACACGCCATCCCGGCATGTTGTAGCTCTTCGAGAGCGTAAAGAATTCGACCGCAATGTCCTTCGCGCCCGGAACCTCCAGAATGCTCGGCGCGCGATACCCGTCGAATACGATATCGGCATAAGCCAGATCATGGATGATATAAATCCCCAGCTCCTTGCAAAGCGCCACGATACGCTCAAAGAATGAGAGTTCCACGCACTGCGCCGTAGGATTCGAAGGAAAATTCAGAATCAGCAGCTTCGGCCTCGGCTCCATCTTCGGCAACGCCTGCTCCAACTGCTCAATCAGCGTCTCCGAGTTCGCATCCTCCATCGGAATGCTCTGCACCTTCGAGCCCGCGATCACCGGTCCGAAGATGTGGATTGGATAGCTCGGATTCGGCACCGCCACCGTGTCCGCATCGTCCAGCATCGCCAGGCAAAGGTGCGCGATCCCTTCCTTCGAGCCGATCGTCACAATCGCTTCCGTCTCCGGATCGAGATCGACGTCATACCGCGTCTTGTACCAGTTGCAGATCGCCTTCCGCAGCCGCGGAATCCCACGCGATAGCGAATAGCGATGCGTCGCCGTCTTCTGCGCCGCTTCGATCAGCTTGTCCACAATATGCTTCGGTGTAGCGCCATCGGGATTCCCCATCCCGAAGTCGATAATGTCTTCGCCTCGCTTGCGCGCCGCCGCCTTCATCTCCGCCGTAATGTTGAATACATATGCGGGGAGCCGGGTCAGCCGTCTAAACTCTTCCATCTTTCTTCATTCGCCTCGTTTCAGTCCGTTTATCCATGATGCCATTTCTCCACGCGGATCACCCAGCCCACGTACCGAAGCTACCAACACCCCGCCGGGAATCAGCTACTTAGCCCGGAAGCTCACCGCAACCGGCAGGCTCTTCGCCGGATAGCACGCCGCCCGGTCGCAAGCCTGGTACCGCAGCAATCCCTCCAGAGTATGCTCCCCCGCCGCCGCAACCACCGGCACCCGCACCGTAAACGCCCCGGTATAAACATCCAGAGGCGTAGCCGGATCGACGCTCAAGGCATAAGCCGTACCCACCGGATACTCCGCCGCCGCCGCCTTCACCCCATCCGCAGCCCGCAGCAGAACCTCCGTGGGAATCAGCAGCTCCGACTTCGGCACGTGGGAGTTCACATGGAACCCCTCCGCCACCCGAAACCGCAGCTCCAGCACGCCCCGCCGCCCAGCCGAGACCTCCTGAGGCTCCGCGTCATACACCACAAACGAATGTCCTTTAGCCGCCGGAATCCCCACCATCTGCCCCTGCATCGGCAAAACCAGCAGGCAAGCCGCCATCAACCACCGCATCACTGCTCTCCAGCCGCCGCAATCACGGGAGCGCCCGACGCAATCGTCTTCCTGATATGCGCCTCTACCTCATCTTTGGTACCCAACCCCGCCGCCTCTTCCACAATCACGCCCTTGCGGTCGATATAGAACGAGACCGGCAGCACCTCGAACCCACCATAGGCCTTCTGCACCTTCCCATCCGTCATCAGAATCGGATACGTCACCCCAATTCTCTTCGCCGCCTTCGAGATCGCCTCGTTCCCCGCGTCCGAGTCATCGGTCAGCCCCAGGATCTCAAATCCCTGCGCGGCGTATGTCTTCCGCAGTTCTTCAAACCAAGGCATCTCCTCGCGACAAGGCCCGCACCACGTAGCCCAGAAGTTCACCAGCACCGGGCGCCCCTTATAGTCGCTCAGCGAGACCTTCTTCCCCGCCAGGTCCACCAGAGTAAATGCCGGAGCCACCTTCCCCACCATGTGCGGCATCTCGCTCTCGTCCGGCCCCACCGGCTGCGCGGCCTTGCCCGGCGTCAGTACGATGTGGTTCTCCTGTGCCCTCTGCATCGCCAACCGACGCTCCCGCAGATTGTGCCAGCCAGACCACAGCAGCAATGCAATTCCGACCACCATCACACCAAAAACCAGGGCATTCCGCTTCACGTTTCCATATCCTTCCAGGCCGTGCGACTCTTCTGCCGCATTTATCCCATTAGTTTAGACGCAATTTCTTCCCCAAACGCCGTATCGCCCCCTCTGCTAGCATCGTCTTTGCACTATGGCCGACTCCGCATCCAACTTCATCCGCATCGAGGCCGAAGCCCTCCATGCCCTCGCCACCCGCCTCGACGGCCCCCTGCTCGTCCCCTTCACCCAGGCCGTCGAGCACCTCCACGCCGCCGTCAACGCCCAGCGCCGCGTCATCGTCACCGGCATCGGCAAAAGCGGCCTCATCGCCCGCAAGATCGCCGCCACCCTCCGCTCCACCGGCACCCCCGCGCACTTTCTCCACGCCGCCGAAGCCATCCACGGCGACCTAGGCATGATCTCCCCCGGCGATACCCTCCTCGCCCTCTCCTACAGCGGCGAAACCGAAGACCTCCTCCGCCTCCTCCCCGCCTTCAAACGCCTCTCCGCCACCATCATCGCCTTCACCGGCTGCCCCACCTCCTCTCTCGCCCAGGCCAGCAGCATCCACCTCGACGTCAGCGTCTCCATCGAGGCCTGCCCGCTCAACCTCGCCCCCACCGCCTCCACCACCGTCATGCTGGCCCTCGGCGACGCCCTCGCCCTCGAAGTAAGCCGCCGCCGCAACTGGCAAGCCGAAGATTTCGCCGACCTCCACCCCGGAGGCCGCCTCGGCCGCCGCCTCGCCCGCGTCCGCGAAATCATGCACACCGGCGAAGCCATCCCCACCGTAGCCCTCGCCACGCCCATGACGCAGGTCATCTACGAGATGTCCCGCAAAAAACTAGGCATGACCACCGTCCTCACCCACAACGGCAAACTGGCCGGAATGATCTCCGACGGAGACCTCCGCCGCCTCCTAGAACGCGACGGCGGCCACGCCCTCGACCACACCGCCGCCGAGATCATGAACCCCCACCCCGTCACCATCCAGTCCAGCGCCCTGGCCTCTGCCGCCCTGTCCCTCATGGAAGAAAAAAAAATCACCTCCCTCATCGTCACCACCCCAACCGACGAAGTAGAAGGCGTCCTGCACCTCCACGATCTCTGGACCCTCGAATCAGCCTAAGCCCGCCGCCATGTATTTGCTTTTGTCGTTGCTTTTGCCGTTGCTTTTCTCCCCACCCAAACCAACGTCATTTCGACCGAAGCAACTCACAGCCTCATCGTGAGTTGCGGAGCGGAGAAACCCGCTTCTCTACCCATACACAACCAAAGCCCATAAGCACTTGCTGTTGCCGTTATTTGTTCTTACCGTTGTTTGTTCTTGCTGTTGCTGTTGCCGTTGCCATTGCCGTTTTTGGTTTGTCATTCCCGAAGGGAATCTGCGTTTGTTCTTGCCGTTGCTTGTTCTTGTAGTCATCCTGCCCCCTGAGCTTGTCGAAGGGGAAGGACTCCCGCACTTGCTTTTGCTGTTGTCGTTGTTCTTGCCTTTGGGATTAGAGCCGGGCTTTAGCCCGGCGTCAAAACGCCCGTCGCAAAGCGATTACCACTCTGCCGAAGGCCGTCGCGTAGCCCAAAGGGCGAAGCGACTGATCTATTGCCGTTGTTTTTGCCGTTGTTTGTTCTTGCTTTTCCTAAGCCCTAAGCCCTAAGCCCTAAGCCCTAAAAAACCCTACCCCGCCGCAACCTCGCCAAATCCCGCAAATATTCCTTCAAAGGCCGAGCCGGTCTCCCCCAGAACACCTCACCCGCCCCCCTCATCTTCTTCCCGCTCAACACCCCAGCCCCGCCCCCCAGAATCACCCCCTCACCCACCGTCGCATGTTCTCCAATCCCCACCTGTCCACCCAGAATCGCCCCATCCTCCACCACGCTCGACCCCGAGATCCCCGTCTGCGCCGCCAGAATCACATTCTTCCCAATCACGCAGTTATGCGCAATATGCACCAGGTTATCGATCTTCGTCCCCCGCCCAATCCTCGTCTCACCCAAAGCCCCGCGATCGATCGTCGTATTCGCCCCAATCTCCACATCGTCCTCGATCACCAGCCGCCCCTGCTGCGGAAACAGCCGATACTCCCCCGTCCTCCCATTCCGCGCATACCCAAACCCCGTCGAACCCAGCACCGCGCCCGCCTGCACCACCACCCGGTCGCCGATCACCGTCCCCGCCTGCACCACCACCCTAGCCCCCACCCAGCAATCCCTCCCAATCACCACCCCCCGCTCAATCACCGCCCCCGGCCCCACGCCGGTCCCCTCCCCCATCGAAACCCCATCCGCCACCACCGCCGAAGCATCCACCCCCGCCTCGAACCACCGTCCCCGCAGCTTCTCCGCCACCACCGCAAACGAGTACCGGGCATCCTCCACCCAGATCACCCGCTCATCCGCCGACCCCACCGACTCCAGCCGCCGCCCAGCCAGAATCACCCCCGCCGCCGAGCGCAACGCCTTCCCCAGCGTCTCCCCATCCACCGCAAACACCACCGAGCGCGGCCCCGCCGCCTCAATACTGGAGACCTCCACAACATCTCCATCAAGAGCCGAAACAGCCGAAACCCACTCCGCAACCTGCCCAATCGTAGCCATCAGTAAGTCCCAGCCTCCCCCGGTGGTCTCGTCTTCCATCGCCTGTGCATCCACAGCCACTGCTCCGGATACCGCCGGATATACCCCTCAATCGCCGCCGTAAACCGGGCCGTATTCTCCACCGCGTCGGCCTCCGCGTCCCCAGTATCCGTCACCTCCACCGGCTCGCCAAACCGCAGCACATACCTGCGCTCGCTCTCCTCCCACAGCAGAAACCCCGGCACCACCGCCGCTCCCGTCTTCGCCGCAATCCGCGCCATCCCCGAAGCCGTACACGCCTGCACCCCGAAGAACGGAACAAACACCCCCTGCGGCGGCGTCATGTTCGTGTCCATCAGGATACCCACCGTCTCCCCCGCCTTCATCGACGCAATCAGCCCCCGCGCAAAGTCGTCCTTATGGATCACCCTGTTTCCATGCAGGCAGCGAATCCTGTTCACAAACGCATCCACCAGCGGATTATCCAGCCTCCGGATCACCATCCCCATCGGCATCCCCATCAGCGAGTGATAAAAGCTCGAAAGCTCCCACGCCCCCAGATGCCCCGTCAGCACCAGCACGCCCTTGCCCCTGTCCCGTGCCGCCAGATAGTTGTCCAGACCCTCATACCGGATAAACCCGCTCGCATACTCCGCCGTATACCCCGGCATCTTGCAGAACTCCGCCAGCAGGTACCCCAGCTTCCGGTACACCTCCCGCAGCGTCTTACGGCGCTCCGCCTCCCCCATCTCCGGAAACGCCAGCTCCAGGTTCCGCAGCCCCACCCGCCGCAGCCGCCCCAGCCCATAGAACGCCGCCATGCCGATCCCCGCGCCCACCCGCCGCGCCAGTCCCCTCGGCAGCCACCGCACGCCGTGGACGAACACCCACACCACGCAGAACTCCAGAACCTCGCGAATGCTTACCCTATCCTGCGGAATTTTGTCCTGCGGCATCTCTTTCCCGGCGACTCCAGTCAAGCCTCCAGTCTAAATCTCCCGCAGGCAAAAAAGAGGGGCGGCTCCAAAGCCGCCCCTCTTTCTGCAACAGATAAGTCCTAAGAAAGCTGTTACTTGGTATTACGCGCAACCACGAAGTACCGCGCCACTGTCCGGACAAATCCCCGTGCTTCGGCAGGCGTAGCCTGCTTGCCGCCCAGGATCGTCTCGAACGGGATATCCGCGCCGTACAGAGCACGCGTATCGTCCGCATTCTGCGAGACCACCGTACCGTCCAGGTTGATGCCCGCAAACAGTCCCTTGCTGCGTGAATACGTCAGGAACTGCGCGTTCAGCTTCCAGTCCGTTCCTGCCTGCGCGTTGCGTCCCACCGGGCCAGCCGAAGCCGCCGCATCCGCGCCCAGCTTGAACTTGTTCTTCAGCATGTCCTGCAAGCCCTCGCGGTTCATCGCAATCAACACCAGATCGGTAGACTGTCCGCCGATCTGGAACCCGAAGCTTCCACCCGCCATCTGCACGCACACCGGAGCGCTCCACTTGCCGCCCGGCACCCGGCACGTAGCCACTCCCTGACCATACTGTGCGCCTACCAGGAATGCGCCCTTCTTGTAACTTGGAACTACCACCACGCAGGATGCGCCCGCCAGAATGCTGCTCGGGATCGACTTATCTGGCGTAGCCATAATCTGTTGAATCACCGCGCTTGCGTCATTCAACCGCTCTGCCACCTTCGCCTTGTCGCTCGCCGCATGAGCAGCCAGAGAGCTGGCCACCATGGCCAGGCTACAAGCAACCGTCGAAATCCTTTTCATCATCATGAGTTTGTCCTTCGCTTCCTGTACTCGTAATTTTACCGAAAGGAAACCAGAAACCCTCTGTTTCCAACAACTAGTACGATGGGAAAACTCCCGGTCGAGTTGTACCTCATCCCAAACACTGCCGCCACAAAAAAATGGGGGTTGTAGAGATGGCGTCGGAGATTACCCGACTCCATCTCTACAACCCCTCTCCCAGGTCTGTGTTGCTGGGAATACTGTGCCTCACATCCATCCCCACCACAACGTTACGAAGGTATGTATACCTTCGTGCAGCTTTAAATTACTAAAAAGTAAACATGCAAAACACTCTCATACCCCGCAAATACCCCACAAAACACAGAACTTTATCGACAAATTGCATGGAAAGGAAGCTTCCACTTGCATTGAAAGAATGAGACTTGCTTTGAAGAGTGAGGTTCGCTTTGAAAGGACGGGGCTTGCTTTGAAGAGTGAGGCTCGTTTTGAAATGGACGAGACTTGCTTTGAAAGGGCGGGCTTCAGCCCCGCCGCTGATGACACTCTTTTCTCTCTGTGTTTGTTTCTTCGTTCGCCTACGGCGAACGAAGAAACAAACACAGCCGACAAAAAACACCCCGGAAATAAAATACCCCGAAATCCTTACGAGACCAGCTTCCTGCTTACCGCCTGCATCGAGAGCGCAATCCGGTTCTCCACCCCGACCTTCCGCATCAGCCGCCCCACATGCGCCTTCACGGTAATCAGGTCGATCCCCAGCTCATGCGCGATCGCCCGGTTCGGATGTCCCTCGATCAGCAGCCGCAGCACCTGCCCCTCGCGCTCCGTAATCTTCGGAATGCTCGCCTTCCGCCGTTCCGCCTCGGCATCCGTCTGGTCCAGCAGCTTCGCCAGCACCTTCCTCGGAGCCCACGCCGACCCGTCTTCCACAATCTCAATCGCCAGCCGGACCTCGTTCTCCCGCGCCGAGTACGCCAGGTACCCCTTCGCCCCCGCGCCGATCACCCGCTGAATATACTCGTGGTCCTCTTCCATCCCCAGCACAATCAGCCGCAGGTGCGGCCGCTTCCGCCGGAACGACGTCAACAGCTCGAAGATATGCTCCGTGCAGGCCGCGTCAATCAGAATCAGCGACACCCCCGACGCATCCAGAGCCCCAGGCACCGAGAGCGGCACAGCCTCCACCACACGATCCTTCATCCCCTCAAAGATCGTCTGTAGTCCGAGGACGCGCAACGGGTCCGTCATCACCAGACCCAGCCGCAACGGCCCCTTTGATACCGACTCGGATACCGTCTCACTCATCGACTGCACAGCCCCTCTACCACTCAACTATTGCATTAGCAGGCGTTTATAACCACAGAGAAAGCAAAAAAACGTTCTGCGTTGAATCCTTAAAAGGGAAAGCGGCTCGAACCGCCAGGGATATCTCCCCCAAAGCGGTCCCGCCCCTTCATCCCTCTCTTACAGCTTCGGCAGAACGATTCCCTGCTGATTCTGGTACTTTCCTTTGCGATCCGCATAGCTCACCTCGCAGACCTCGTCGGACTGGAAGAACAGGATCTGGCAAAGTCCCTCGTTCGCATACACCTTCGCCGGCAGCGGCGTCGTGTTTGAGATCTCCAGAGTTACAAATCCCTCCCACTCCGGCTCAAACGGCGTCACGTTCACAATGATCCCGCAGCGCGCATACGTCGACTTCCCCACGCAGATCGTCAGCACATCCCGCGGAATCTTGAAGTATTCAATCGACTTCGCCAGCGCAAACGAGTTCGGCGGAACAATCACGCTGTCCGCTGTCACGGAAACGAACGAGCGTTCATCAAACGCCTTCGGGTCGATAATCGCGCTGTTCACGTTCGTAAAGATCTTGAACTCGTCCGAGACCCGAAGATCGTACCCATAAGAAGAAAGCCCGTAGGAGATCACACCCTCCCGGACCTGTTTTTCGCTGAAAGGGGAGATCATCCCATGCTCGGTCGCCTGCTGGCGAATCCAACGGTCGCTTTTAATAGCCACTGCTTTTCCTCTATCCCCGTGTTGAATACATCTAAGTTAATACGTTTCAAAAGCTCGAATTGTCGCAGAAAAGTGCAAAATAGCGCATCGCCCCCTGCACCGCTTACCCCCGACTTATTAGATTCTTCATCTTACGGTAGCGTTCTTTCGTTGACAATATCACCGCGACTTTCTACCATCACCGTATCGAAACCCAAGGTAAGTATCTGATTTCAAAATTACAAACCAAGGACGGCGGCCTAAGATGATCAAGCAGGACCTAATACAACGGGTTGTGGAGCGTACCGGCCTGCCGCGCACCAAAGCGGAGGCGGCTGTTGACGCCATCTTCGACAGCATGAAGCAGACCCTGATCGCAGGCGACCGCATCGAGCTGCGCGGATTCGGTGTCTTCACCGTCAAGCCACGAAAAACCGGCATCGGACGCAACCCAAGAACCGGAGCCGAAGTCACCATTGCCCCAGGCAAAGCAGTTCGCTTCAAGCCCGGCAAAGAGCTTCATCTCCTCAACTAACTCCCCTAACCAGACCCCTGGCGCAGTCGAGCAGCAAACACAGGGTCTGCACCCCATACCTGCCTCATCGGTTACATCAAGTGCACCGCATCCACGTCGACCACCAGGTTTCGACGAGCAATCCCTTGCGTCTCCGCAAAGTGCAGCATCCGCCGCAGCGTCTCCCCCAGCGCCTGCCTCTTCTCCGCCTTCAGCACAAAGTGGTACCGGTAAATCCGCTTCAGCCGCACAATCGGAGCCGCCGCCGGCCCCAGCACCCGTACCTTCTCCAAATGGGTCTTCTGGAACCACCGCCCCAGCGCCGACGACCACCCCAGCGCCTCCTCCAGCTTCTCGCTCTGCACAATCACGTTCGCCAGCACCGCAAACGGCGGATAGTGCATCCACCGCCGATACTGCATCTCCTTCGTCACAAACCCCGGATAGTCATGCGTCGCCGCAAACTGGATCGCGTAGTGGTCCGGATGGTACGTCTGCACCAGCACTTTACCCGGCAACTCTCCACGTCCCGCCCGTCCCGAAACCTGCGTCAGCAACTGGAAAACCCTCTCCGCCGCCCGAAAATCCGGCAGCCCCAGTTGCAGGTCCGCACCCACCACCCCCACCAGCGTCACTCCATGAATATCGTGCCCCTTGGCGATCATCTGCGTCCCCACCAGCAGGTTGATCTCGCCTCCATGCAGCCTCGCCAGCAGACGCTCCATGTCCGCCCGCCCCCGCACCGTATCCCGGTCCATCCGCCCAATCCGCGCCGCCGGAAACAGCTCCTGCAACCGCTCCTCGCCCTGCTGCGACCCCGCCCCTAAAAAATAAAGATGTTCGCTCTCGCACTTCGGGCACTTCGAAGGCACCGCCCGCCGCGACCCGCAATAATGACACTCCAACCTCTGCCCCGGCTGTGCAATCGCGTCATCCCCGCTCACCGGCTTGTGGTACGTCATCGAAACCGCGCAGTTCTCGCACTCAATCTTCTCCCCGCAGCTCCTGCACATCACCACCGACGAGTACCCCCGCCGATTCAGCAGCAGAATCACCTGCTCCCCGCGGTCCAGCGTAGCCTGCGTCTCTTCAACCAGCTTTCGCGAAAACAACTGCTCCTGCCCCGTCTCGCGAAACTCCTCCCGCATATCCACCAACTCCACCACCGGCAGCGGCCTGTCCATCACCCTCTGCCTCATCTCCACCAGCGCATACCGGCCCTTCTCCGCATTTGCCCAGCTCTCCAGCGACGGCGTAGCCGACCCCAGCACCACCACCGTGTCCTGCAACTTCGCCCGCATCACCGCCACATCCCGCCCGTGATACCGCGGCGTCTCCTCCTGCTTGTAACTCCCATCGTGCTCTTCATCCACAATAATCAGCCCCAAATTCACCATAGGAGCAAACACTGCCGACCGCGTCCCCACCACCACCCGCGCCTCGCCCCTCCGAATCCGATGCCACTGCTCCGCCCGCTCATCCGGCGTAAGCTGCGAGTGCAGCAGAGCCACCTCGCCCTCAAACGCCGCCACCAACTGCCCCGCCATCGCCGGAGTCAGCCCAATCTCCGGCACCAGCAGCAACGACGATCGCCCCGCATCCAGAGCCCGCTGCATCGCCGCAAAATAAACCGCCGTCTTGCCCGACCCCGTCACCCCATACAACAGATGCGGCCGAAATCCACCCTTATCCATGGCCGCTACAACCGTCCCCAGCGCCTCCATCTGCGCCTCGTTCAACGCGTGCTCATGCGTGTGCTTCTTCCCATGCCCATGCACCCCGCCCACATGAAACGCCTCCGGAACCTCCTCCATCCGCACCAGCTCCCGCCGCACCAGCGTCCCCAGCGTAGAGTCCGGCACCCCCATCCGAGCCAGGCTAGCCCGCAGGTCCCGCACCCGCATCCGCCCGCCCACCGCCGCCAGCTCCGCCATCACCACCAACTGGTTCTCATTCAGCTTCGGCAGCCGCTTCCCCTCTTCGCCCTCAGCCTTGGGCTCTAAGCCCTGCTCCAAAACCGCCACCTTCTCCAGCCGCCGAGCGTCCCTCTCCTCCGCCACCGCCTCCCGCACCAGCCACCGCTTCCGAGCCATCCCCTCCAGCAGAGCCTTATTCGCCCCCGTAGCCGACCGCAGGGCCGACATCTTAGCCGTCTCGCCCCCCTCCAGATAATTCAGCACCGAGTACTCCCAGTTCTGGTCCTCGGCCGACAGCTTCGACCGCCGCGAAGCCCCCTTCGCCGCGCCCTCATACAGCACCTTCCGCCCCGCCTCCGTGATCCTGTAAGAAAAGTGCCGCTTCACCTCCGCCGCCAGCGGCAACATCCCCCTTAGCACCTCGCCCAGCGGAGCCACATAGTAAGCCGCAATCCACCGTGCCAGCTCCATCAACTCATCCGGCAGCACCGCCCCATCGTCCAGCACCTGCTGCACCGGCCTGATCTCGATCCCCTCCGCCGGAGCGTCCTCATGCACCCGCACCACCACACCCATCAGCCTCTGCCCGCTGAACGGCACCAGAACCCGCGCCCCCACCACGGGAGCCGCCCCATTCACCTCATAGGTAAACACCTGGTCCAGCGGAACCGGCAAAGCAACATCGCAGAACGAGGGCATCCCTCCAGCTTAACCCCTCCCACACAACGAAGCCAGCCAGACGAAACGCCCGCCCCCCCTTACGGCACAAGCTCTGAAACCACCTCAATATCCAGATGCCGCGCGCTTCCCGGAATATCCAACGTACCCAGCGTCGTCTGCTTTCCCATAACCAGATTCGTAGTCCCCTCCAGCACAGCCTGTCGGATCACTGGGTCCTGCATCCCCACACCCGACTTATCTTCAGCAACGCTCGTCCGTTCGACCTTCGACCTCAACCTCGCCCCATTCGCCGACTCATCCACCGAAGCATCAACATTCAAACCGACATCGACGTAGTTGACATCCGAACTATGCATCGTTGCTGGCTGACTGGTAGCAATCGGCGCCTTGCTCCCAATCCTGAGCGTCGTCTTCGTCCCTGAAACCACAGTGACCGAATAGTGCTGCGAACCCACTCGCTTCCCCTCATCCATCTCCGTAAACGTATAGGTTAGCCGATAGCTTTTCTTGGGCCGATCGAACTCTTTCACCAAACGCTGCACGGTCGCGAGATGCTCTGGACTCGCGCGGACCAGGATAGTATTCTGCGACGCTAAAAGATATATCCTGTCTGACGGATCAGAGACCACCACATTGCGCAGCGCAACGATAATGTCATTCAACTCATTGCCCTGACCGACATTGCCTAAGTAAAACGTCTGCACGACATTCGTACTGGGGTTCGAACTGGCTTTTGCAGCCGCAGGTTCCGTCTGCGCCCATGCGCCCACTCCATGCAATCCCACGAACAACACCACTCCAATCACAGCCTTCATCTTTCCTCTCTCTCTTTCATTGCCGTTCATTCATTTCCTCCGTCTTCCTGTGCTTCCTCAATCACCGGTCGCTCCGGTTCAAAAAAACTCTGGAACTCCATCCGTTCCTTCTCATCCCGCGTCTCCTGCACTATAGGGCTCACCGACGCGAGTTCCACTGGGTCGCCCTGATGTGCAATCCTCAACAACAACCTCTCCTCTTCCGTCAGCGGAGCCTCCGGCACAAAACCATCTCTGGCTCCATCTCCGCGAACACGCTCCCTCCTCTTCGCGACGAACTGCCTCCGAACAACCCACTCTTGCTTCACCGTCTCCGCATAAAGCGTCTGAACCTCTATCACCTTCCGCGGAGCAACCTGCCTCTTCCCCTCGATACTCATCTGTGCCGTCCGCCGGTCGCGCAGCATCCAACTAATCCCAAAGACCACGATCATCCCGGCAGTGGCAAGCATCCAAAACCTCGCCCCATTCCAACGCCTCTTCGATCTGCGCTTACATCCCTCTGCCTCTCCATCCTGCATCGCCTGCAGAATGCGCCGCTCCATTCCCGCCGGAATCTCCACCGTCCGAAGCCCTGTCAATACCTGCTCAATCGCATCGTCCGTATTCTTCATCCTGTACCTCCTCCATCCAGCCGCTCGCGCAGTCTCGTTCGCGCCCGAAACAACAGGGCTCGAACCGCAGATTCGCTCTTCCCCAGCACCTCCGCCATCTCTGCCGTCTGCAACTCCTCCACCACTGAGAGCAGCAAAACGTCGCGCTCCCTCTTCGGTAATCTCTCCAGTTCACGCAGAACAGCTTTCATACGTCTCGCGCTCACCAGTGCCTCATCGGCAGGCGCATTAAGCGCGACCAGGCTCTCCGCAAAGTTTTCGTCCAACTGATCCGGCCGTATACGCCGTCTACGATCAAGAGCCAGATTCCACGCAATGCGAACCAGCCAGCTCCGCATATTGCGCACCGTCTCCAGAGACCGACGATGTTCGAGAACCCGGACAAAGACGTCCTGGACCACATCCTCTGCCTCAGACCGGCTCCGCAACACAGAGTGAACCACACGGTACAGAAGCGCCGAATAGATCTCCACCAGAGCCGCGGGATCGATCTCTGACCGCGTACTCTCCATGGAAGACAACGCCAAGCTGCATCCCTCAATCGACGCCATAAGTCCTTCTATCCAGACAGACGCCCCAGCTCCAATTTCGCTCGGCAATATTTTCCCGAACCGTTACAGTCACAAGAACACACCACAAACTCCAAAATGAAAGCAGTACGATACTCTGAACTACTAAGCTCACATCAGCACAGACGAGGTCACCCCGGCTTCCATGAAGAACCATTGCCACAGACAAAACAAGTCCATCCTTGCCGTCATCCTCCTGCTCCTGTCGACCACGGGCTGCAACGCGCCCAATACCCCTGCAACACATTCAGAATCGCGACAACCTGCTCCACACCACGACCTTCCTGCATCAGCCAACGAAATCCAGCCCTTCGACTACTACCTCCTCAATCTGAGCTGGTCCCCCGAGTTCTGCCACTTCCACCGCAACGCCCCCGAGTGCGCCGCACACCCCGCCTTCGTCCTCCACGGCCTATGGCCCCAGAACCGCAACGGCAGCTACCCGCAGAACTGCTCCACCGCTCCCGGCCCGAGCAACCCAGAAGACTTCAGCGACATCTACCCCGACCCCGGCCTCCTCGAACACGAGTGGCGCACCCACGGCACCTGCTCCGGCCTCTCCCCCGAAGCCTTCTTCACCCTCGCCCGCCAAGCCTTCCACTCCATCACCATCCCACCCCAGCTAGCCCAAATCGACCACCAGATCTCCCTGCCACCCAACCAGATCATTCAGCTCTTCCACCAGTCCAACCCCAGCCTCCCCGCCACCAGCCTGGCCATAAGCTGCGGCAACAACTACCTCACCGCCGTCGAAGCCTGCCTAGACACCCACGGCCAACCCACCTCCTGCGGCCCCATCCGCTCCTGCCGAGCCAACACCGTCCGCATCACACCCCCATAGCGCCCCGCAGTACACTAAAAGCATGAGCACCACCGCCGTCGAGATCACCTACCCCGGCATCGCCGCCAAAGTCGCCCACCGCGAACGCATCACCCGCGACGAAGCCCGCTGGCTCTGGGAGAACGCCTCCGACGCCGAGCTGCGCCATCTCGCCACCCAGGTTCGCGACCGTTTCCACCAGCCCGCCACCTGCACGTACATGGTGATGCGCATCATCAACTACACCAACGTCTGCGTGGCCCAGTGCGACTACTGCGCCTTCTACAAGCTCCCCACGCAGGAAGGCGGCTACGTCCTCCCGCAAGAGGCCGTCTTCGCCAAGATCGACGAGTTACTCCAGCTAGGCGGCGACTTAGCAGCCTTCAACGGCGGCTTCAACCCCCACCTCCCCCTCGCCTACTACTGCGACCTCTTCGCCGCCATCCGCGCCCGCTATGGCAACACCATCGAGTTCTACGCCCTCACCATAGCCGAGTTCATGTACCTCGCCGACCACGCCAAACTCCCCTACAGCGAGGCCGCAGAAAAATTAAAAGCCGCAGGCGTCCGCTGGATCACCGGCGGTGGCTCCGAGATCCTCACCGAGGACTTCCGCGCCCGCCACTCCAAATTCAAATACACCGTAGCCGAGTACTTCCAAGCCCAGCAAGCCATCGTAGACGCCGGTCTCAAAACCACCGCCACCATGGTCATAGGCTTTGACGAGACCCTCGACGAGCGTCTGGAACACTTAGAACGCACCCGCAACTTCCAGGACCAAACCCAAGGCTTAGCCAGCTTCCTATGCTGGACCTTCAAGCCCTACTTCACCCAACTCGGCGGCATCGAAATCTCCACCGCCGAGTACCTCCGCCACCTCGCCCTAAGCCGTATCTTCCTCGACAACGTCCCCCGCATCCGCACCTCCGTCCTCACGCAAAACGAGCAAGCCCTAAACGGCCTCCTCTACGGAGCCGACGACTTCGACCTCCCCGTAGAAGACGAAGTAACCCAGAAGGCCGGAGCCAAAATCAGCTTAGACTTCGATCGCATCCTGAACTACGCCCGTAATCTAGGCTTCAACCCCACCTACCGCCACGTACCAGAATAAACACGCCCTAACGCCGGGCGGGCGGCACTTCGTGCTGTATGGAGCTTCGCGCAGTCCTCCCGTTGGTCGGAAGAAAAATCCTCCAGCCGACCAACGGGAGGCCCACGCGAAGCATTAAAAAGGCGTGAAACGCCCGCACCACGCGTAGTGGGCCCGTCCGGCAGGACAAATCTCATATCCCTCACAAAAAAGAAAACCCGCTCAAAAGAGCGGGTCTCCATAGTTCATAACTAAATCCTAAGCAACCCCAATCACCGAGCAAAGCTCCTTCACTGCCTCGGCGCTCTTGTTCAGCGCAGCCTGCTCCTCGGGAGTCAGCTTGATCTCGATAATCTTCTCCAGACCCTTAGCTCCCAGCTTGCAAGGCACGCCCACATACAGCCCATCGATCCCATACTCGCCCTGCAAATAAGCAGCGCAAGGCAGAATCTTCTTCTTGTCCTTCAGGATCGCCTCCACCATCTCCACCGCCGCGGCGCTGGGAGCATAGTAAGCCGAACCCGTCTTCAGATACTTCACAATCTCCGCGCCGCCATTGGCCGTCCGCGTTTCCAGCTCCTTCAGACGATCCGGCGCGATCAGCTCCGTAATCGGAATTCCCGCCACGGTCGAGTAGCGCGACAGCGGCACCATCGTATCGCCATGTCCGCCCAGCACAAACGCCGTAACGTTCTCCACCGAAACCTCCAGCTCCTCGGCGATAAACGTGCGGAACCGCGCCGAATCCAGCACTCCGGCCATGCCGATCACGCGCTCGCGCGGCAGCCCGGCCTGCTTGAACGCCGTCTGCGCCATCGCATCCAGCGGATTCGAAACAATAATCAGGATCGCGTTCGGCGAAGCGGCCACAGCCTTCGTCACCACATCGCTCATAATCTTGAAGTTCGTATTCAGCAGATCGTCGCGGCTCATTCCCGGCTTACGCGCAATCCCCGCCGTAATCACCACAATGTCCGAGTCCTTCGTATCCGCATAATCATTGGTGCCCAAAATCGAGACGTCCCGCTTCTCAATCGGCATCGCTTCCAGCAGGTCCAGAGCCTTGCCCTGCGGCACGCCTTCCATCACATCCAGCAGCACCACATCGGCCAGTTCCTTAGCCGCCACCCAGTGCGCCGCCGTAGCCCCAACATTTCCCGCACCAACGATCGTAACTTTCTTCCGCATTCATCCCTCGCAAAATTAAAAAATCAGCACCTCCATCAATTCTAATCGCCAATGCCACACCCCGCAGGCAAAGCCCACCCAGACAGAAACAAAGCAACCAAAAATCCGCAAACTCCGCAGTCGCTACATATTCTCAATCATCCGCCCGGCAAACTCGCTAGTCCTGGCCTTAGTAGCCCCCTGCATCTGCCGCTCGAAGTCATACGTCACATATTTCTGCTGAATCGTCTTCTCCATCGACGACTCAATCAGCCGAGCCGCCTCGCTCCAGCCGATGAAATCAAACAGCATCACCCCGCTCAACATCACCGACCCCGGATTAATCACGTCCTTGTCCGCATACTTAGGCGCGGTCCCATGCGTAGCCTCGAACACCGCATACCCATCCCCGATATTCGCCCCCGGAGCGATCCCCAGCCCGCCCACCTGCGCCGCAGCCGCATCCGAAATATAATCCCCATTCAAATTCGTAGTAGCCAAAACGGAATAGTCGGAAGGCCGAATAATAATCTGCTGAAAGATCGAGTCCGCGATCCTGTCGTTCACCAGGATCTTATTCCTCCATCTCCCGCCGCCATGCGTCTCGCCAATCGACGCAATCACCGCCTTCACCTCGGCCACCACCCCATCGCCAAACTCCTTCGGCGCAAACTCGATCCCCGGCTCAATCAGCGCCGCATTCTGCTCCGCCGTCAGCCCCGGATTCTCCTCCACATTCCCCAGAATCCAGCTCTCCCGCTCCGTCACCGTATGCTCGCGAAACTCTTCGGTCGCAACCTCATATCCCCACTCCCGAAACGCCCCTTCGGTGAACTTCTGGATGTTCCCCTTATGCACCAGAGTCACCACCTCGCGTCCGTGGTCCAGCGCATACTGAATCGCCGCCCGCACCAGCCGCTTCGATCCCGTAATCGAGATCGGCTTCACCCCCACGCCCGAGTCCAGCCGAATCTTCTTCTTCCCGCCCTTCAACATCTCGTCATTCACAAACGCAATAAACTTGGCCGCCTCCGGAGTCCCCTCGCGAAACTCGATCCCCGCATAAATGTCCTCCGTATTCTCCCGAAAGATCACCACATCCAGCTTCTCCGGATGCTTCACCGGACTAGGCACGCCCGCATAGTACTTCACCGGCCTCACGCACTGATACAGATCCATCAACTGCCGCAAAGCCACGTTCAGCGAACGAATCCCCCCGCCCACCGGCGTAGTCAGCGGCCCTTTAATCGACACGCGAAAGTCCACCGTAGCCTTCACCGTGTCATCCGGCAGCCAGTTCTGCGTCTGGCGAAACGCCTTCTCCCCCGCCAGCACCTCGAACCACGCCACCCTGCGCTTCCCCCCGTAAGCCTTCTCCACCGCCGCATCGAACACCCGCTGCGAAGCCTTCCAGATGTCCCTCCCCGTCCCATCGCCCTCGATAAACGGAATAATCGGGTTATCCGGAACCGTGTACTTCCCGTCGTTGTACTCAATGGCCTTGCCGTCCACCGGCACAGGAACTCCGTTGTAGCTCGATTGCATAAGCGTGTCATCTCCCCCAGAAAGCTTTCAGGGAAGGAACGCTACCATCCGCGCAAGACGAGTGGCAACCAGCCCAGTGCGTTTATCGAGCAGCCCAAGGCAAGGCTCCAGCGCGTATCAACAAATTGTTTTGAAAGGGCGGGGCTTCAGCCCCGCCGAAGAGCTCGATCTTTCCCCTTATTTTTATTTCTTCCTTCGCCGCAGGCGAAGGAAGAAATAAACCGTAACTTTTAAAACTTGCCTGCTTGCAATTTGCCGATGCAACCCACGAACCACCGCGTCAGCGAGCCGCTTCCGTACCCACCCCAACCGCCTCAGTCCTCCGCGAAGCCAGCACCCTGTCCCGAATCACAAAGAACGGCTTCTCCACAAATTGCCGCGACATCAACGCCGCCACCGCAATGCAGAACAGCCCCAGAGGCATCTCGTTCAAATAACGAACCCCCGTATCCGCATGAATAAAGAACGTCTGCCAAAGGTAGATCGAGTACGAAAGCACCCCAATCTCGGCCACCAGCTTGTTATTCAAAAAACGCCCCACCCAGGACTCCGGATTCCGCGCCGCCCACAGGATAAAAAGCCCCATCATCACCGCGTCCAGCGTAAGCCCCACCGAATGCTCGAAGTGGGCGCTCTTCGCAAACAGCACAGGCGTCCCCAGCAGAAACCCCAGCGCCGCCACCCACCACAGTCCCGAGACCCGGGCGTACATCCTCTCGAAGAACCTCGTCCCCTCGGCCAGCGCCAGAAAACACCCGACCCCCAGCCCATCCATGCGAGAAAACATAAACCCGAACACATGGCTATGAAGATACGGAGCATGAATCGCCCCAACCGCAACGCGGAACAGCGGCGCGCCCGCGATCATCCCCATCGCCGCAAAGATGGCCCCACGCCTTCCCCAGAGCTTATACGCCGTCAGCATCAACACCGGCCAGATGATATAAAACTGCTCCTCCACCGCCAGCGACCACGTATGCTCCAGCAGCGCCGACCCCTCATACGGACTCACATTCTGCAAAAACAGAAACGAACACAGCACCGAACGCCACCCAAGCTGAATCCCCACAAACAGCGCATACACCATCACAAACAGCAGATACGCATACATCGGCGGCAGAATCCGGAACGCCCGGCGAATATAAAACTTCGAAAAACTAACCCGCCCCTTCTTCTCCTTCTCCCGCAAAAGCAGAAAGGTAATCAGATAGCCGCTGAGAACGAAGAACAGTCCCACTCCATCCGGAACAGGCAGGTTCCAATGGAACCGCTGCGACAGGTGAAGCACGATCACCGCCGCAATCGCAATCGCGCGGATACCATCCAGGCTGGGAATTCGATCCTTCACAGTACCTCGGTCCTTTTAAAAGCGTTCTTCGTGCATTCTGTCGTAACAGCCATCCAACAGGCTCCGACCATCTTCAGAATAGCCCACGCGCCTATCGAATTCAGGTAATAAACCCGCAGAATATCCCTCCATCGAAATCTTGCAGAAACATCCAAATCCCAATATCCTTCTCAGCATCCATGACGAACCTCCGCCCAGCCATCGTCATACTCCTCGCAGCTCTCTCCATCCCCAACATCGCGCAACAAGCCAAGCCGCTCGCTTTCGATGTCGTCTCCATCAAGCCCAATAAATCCGGCAGTCTCAGCGGCGGAACCGAAAACAGACCCAATGGTCTCTATGCGGTGAACATGCCGCTAGGGGCTTTCCTTTACCGTGGGTTCAGTCCCTCCCAGATCTATGGAGTGCCCGAATGGCTGACCTCCGAACGCTTCGACTTAGAAACGAAAGTATCCGGCGCGGACTTCGACGCATACCAGAAGCTATCTGGAGCCGAACGTATGAAGATGCTTCAGGCTGTCTTCAAAGATCGCCTGCACCTCAAAACTCATCAGGAGACCAGGGAGCTTCCCGTCTATCTGCTAGTTCCCGCAGGCAACAAAAACAAGCTGCAACCCGCACAGTCAGGCGATGCAAACAACCGCCAGCCCCCGCCTCATGGCGTCAACGAAGGCGAAGGCATGTTCTGGATACAAGGCCCCGACCCTCTCGAAAGCAAGATCACAGGCCAGTCCGCCTCCATGGAACGACTCGCGCGACGCCTCTCCTACATGCACGGACTGGACCGCAAAGTCATCGACCAAACCGGCCTCACCGGTCAATACAACTTCACCCTCGATTGGGCAACCTCCAATCAGTCCGACTCTGCCTACCCATCCATCTTCACTGCCCTGCAAGAGCAGCTAGGCCTCAAACTGGAATCCTCCAAAGCCCCCATAGAAGTCCTCATCATCGACCACATCGAGCGCCCCTCCGAAAACTAGTCTCCAAACAAAGATGCCCTCGCCAACCGGCAAGGGCATCCCGCAAAACCATCCAGCCGAAGCTAGAAGATGTTCCAGAGCAACTGGTTGTAAACATCGTGATGGAACTGTACCTCCGGGGCCTTCACGATCGTTCCCAGCAGACGAGGGCAGCGATCCGCCGAGGCCTGCTTCAGGTCCGCATAACGGCCCTTCACATCCGCGCCCAGCAGCTCCGTCGTCCACGACGAATCACGGAAGTTCTCAAGCGCCGTGTAAACATTGTCCGGCAGATACCGCTCCGCCTGACGCAGGTTCTTGATCTTCGACGTCTCGCCTTGCAATCCGCTCTTGAAGATCGAGTACAGCACCAGGTAAGGATTCGCATCCGGTCCAACCGAACGGACCTCCACGCGAGCCGACTTCTCGTTGCCGATAGGAATACGAACCATCGACCCACGATCCGTAGCCGAAGCCTTGATCTGGTTCGGGGCCTCGAAGTGCGGATCAAGACGACGATACGCATTCACGCTGGCATTCAGCAACAGGCAGATGTCGTTGCCGTGCGTCAGAATGCGGTCCGTGAACTGCCACGCCAGCTTCGAAATCTTCTCCTGGCCATTCGGGTCCCAGAACAGGTTCTTGCCGTTCTTCGTGATCGAGACATTGGTGTGCATTCCGCTGCCGTTCACGCCCACCACCGGCTTCGGCAGGAAACTCGCCGTCATGCCCATCTGCGTCGCCACCTGGCGGCAGATCAGCTTGTAGAGCTGGATCTGGTCCGCAGCCGCCACAACCTCGCCATACGTGTAGTTGATCTCGAACTGCGAAGGAGCAACCTCAGGATGGTCCTTCTCATTCTCGAAGCCCATCGCGCGCTGCACTTCAGCCGACATATCGATGAACTCGCGCAGCGGATCGCCCGGCAGCGAGTGATAGTAGCCGCCCTTGTTCACATACTCGAACTTGCCTGTCTCATGGAAGCTGCGCTCCGCATCCACACCCTCGAACAGGAAGCCCTCAATCTCGTTCGCCGCGTTCAGCGTGTAGCCCTGCTTGTCGAACAGCTCCTTCGAGAACTCCTTCAGCACGCCGCGAATGTCCGCCGAATACGTGCCGCCGTTCTTGTCGATCACCTCGCCGAACACCAGCACCTTGCCCGGCCCAAACACGTCCGCCGGAGCCCAGTAGAACGCGCTCCAGTCGATCCCCAGACGCAGGTCGCTCTCCCGCTGCGCCGTAAAGCCGCGGATCGACGAGCCGTCGAACGTCAGGTTGTCATAGCTCTTCACCAGGAACTTCTTGTCATAGTCCAGCATGTGCAGACGGCCTTCCAGGTCGCTGAACATCACGGTCACGGCCTTGATCCGCTTCTCGTCGGTCAGGTACTTCAGGCGCTCTTCCTGGATCACATCGGCTGGCACGCGCTTTCTGCGCTGCTCCTTGGCCGCCAGGTTCAGGTCCTCGAGTTCGCCGTAGGAAAGCTCCAGAAAATCACGAAATTCGCTCAAAATGTAAAACTCCTTCTGCCGTGAAACGACACGTAGCGCTCAACACGCCGGGGAAATATGGTGAAGATAACTTGGAAGCAAACGCGCGGCCGGTTCCTCGGAGCACGCTTTTACTAAAAATTATCAGATATCCTGTTGCGAAAAAAGGCCCAGGCCCAGAATTCACGCTGCTTTCCGTCTTTCCTCTCCCGCTTCACACTCCCATGCACCGCCCTGTGATAGCTTCTCGTTCTGGCGAGCCTGCACATACTTCAGCGCCGAAGCATTTAACGATAAACTGAAAAGATGCGCCATCGCGGCGAATCGCGTCTGTACAGGCCCCGGCCCAGACACCCAAGGAGCGAAATGACCAGCATCCGAACCCAAAAAGTCGCCCTCATCCAGATGTCCTGCGATCCCGACACCCAGCTCAATCTCGACAAAGCCGCCGAACGCGTCTACGAGGCCGCCCGCCTCGGCGCCAACATCGTCTGCCTCCCCGAGCTCTTCCGCGCCCAGTACTTCTGCCAGCGAGAAGAACACGCCCTCTTCGGCCTCGCCGAGTCCATCCCCGGCCCCTCCACAGACGTCCTCACCCGCGTCTGCCGCGAGACCGGCGTCGTCCTCGTGGCCAGCCTCTTCGAGCGCCGCGCCCCCGGCATTTATCACAACACCGCCGTCACCATCGAGAAAGACGGCAGCATCGCCGACACCTACCGCAAGATGCACATCCCCGACGACCCGCTCTACTACGAGAAGTTCTACTTCACCCCCGGCGACTTAGGCTTCAAAGCCACCGCAACCA
>JAATEV010000072.1 GCA_015655585.1 Terriglobales bacterium
AGAGCATGACGGAGTCGGTGCCGTCGTAGATGGCGTTGGCGACGTCGGAGGCCTCGGCGCGGGTGGGGCGCGGGTTCTCGATCATGGATTCGAGCATCTGGGTGGCCGTGATGACGGGCTTGCGATACTCGGCGGCGCGGCGGATGATGTGCTTCTGGATGGCGGGGACGTTTTCTGGGGGAACCTCGACGCCGAGATCGCCGCGGGCGACAATGATGGCGTCGGTGATTTCGAGGATGGAGTCGAGATGCTCGATGGCCTGAGGCTTTTCGAGCTTGGCGACGACCCAGGCGTCGGACTTGAGGGCGGCGAGACGCTTCTTGACGTGGCGGACGTCGTCGGCGGTGCGGACGAAGGAGACGGCTACGGTATCGACGCCCTGCTCGATGGCGAAAACGAGGTCTTCCTCGTCCTTTTCGGTGAGGGAGGGAACGTTTACCGGGATGCCCGGAAGGTTAATGCCCTTGTTTTCGCCGAGGAGACCGCCATTGATGATCTCGCAGGTGACGTCGGCGCCTTTGATGGACTCGACGCGTAGCTCGATGAGGCCGTCGGAGAGGAGGATGCGGGAGCCGGGTTCGAGGTTCTCGGCGAGGGTCTTGAAGGTGGTGCCGACGAGGGTGGCGGTGCCTTCGATTTCGCGGGGGGTGATGGTGAAGCGCTTGCCCGCGACGAGCTGGACGGGCTTGTGGCCCTTGAGCTTGCCGGTGCGGATCTTGGGGCCCTGGAGGTCGGCGAGGATGCAGATGGGCTTGCCGGTCTCCTTGGCTACGGTGCGGATCATGCGGATGAGCTCGGCCTTCTGGGCGTGAGTGCCGTGGGAGAAGTTGAGACGGGCGACGTCGAGCCCGGCTTGAACGAGCTTGCGGAAGACAGCGATATCGCTACAGGCAGGACCAAGGGTGGCGACGATCTTGGCGCGGCGGTTGCCTACGAACGGAGTCTGATTGGGCATAGGTTCCGGGAGTTCCTCATTGAGTCGGTTGCTGGTTTCTTGTTTTTGTCGTCTTGATCGCCGATGGAGCGATGGTATGACCAGTGGTTTTCCTATCGAGGCAATTCTACCCGTGCCGGAGAGGAATTTGGTGATAGGGAGTTGGATTGCACGATCTTCGGAGGAAAAAAGTGATTGTGGATAACGGTATTGAATTCGGCTCCGTAGAGAACGCATAGGGAGATGATGTAGAGCCAGAAAAGCAGGGCGATGCCCGCGCCGAGAGAACCGTAGACCTGGGAGTAGTTCGCGAAACGGGTGACGTACCAGCCGAAGGCTAGGGTAGTGACGAACCAGGTGAGGGTGGCGAGGACAGCTCCGGGGAGTGTCCGCTTCCAGCTTTGGCGCATGGGGGTTCCCTGGTGATAAATGATGGCGATGATGCCGATGCTGCCGGCGAGGGCGAAGCTCCAGCGGAGAAGGACTGCCAGAACGTAGATGGAGGGGCGGGCGAAGGGGCTGAGGTGGAGGGCGAGCCAATGGGTGATGAAGTGTCCGAAGACGACGAGGAGGCTGGCGATGGTAAAGGGGATGAAGGAAAGCGGCACAAGGAGGAAGGCTCGGCCGCGACGCTGGAGGAAGGTCCAGCAGTCGGGCTGGAGGTCGTTGGCGCGGCGGACTCCCTCCATGATGGTGGCGATGACGCTGGAGGCTCCGATGAAGGAGACGAGACCGGCGAGGACGAGGGCGTGGGTGGACTGGATGCTGTGGGGGGAGGAGGTGAAGTAGCTTTCGAGCAGTGGACTGACGTCGGGGGGAAGGACGCGATCGAAGAGGAGAGAGAGCTGGGTGCGGATGGGGGCGTTGTCGGGGATGAAGGCGACGAGGGCCGCGGCGACGACGAGCGCAGGAAAGAGCGAGACCATCGCGGAGTAGGCGGTGGACTGGGCGAGATTGAGGAAGTCGTGGGCCATGGCGCGGAGGAGAGCGCGATGGAGCAGGATGGGCAGGGCGGTAAGCCTCCTCATAGGTGAGGCTCCGAGAGACGAGAGTGAAACAGGTGCGGCAGAGCTAGGCCTTCCAGCGGTCGAGGAAGTCATGGACGGAGGAGGACTGCATGTAGCGCATGTCGGCGAACTGGCCAGAGGACTGGGCGAAGAGGACTTTGCCGGTGGGGTCAAGGACGGCGAGGGCCGGGACGCCTTGATCGATGGGGACGCCGTAGCGCTGGGCTATGTCGAGATTTTTATCCTTGTGGCCGATGTCGATGTGGACGAGGACGAAGTTGTTCTGGAGGAGCTCGAGGTTGCCGGGCTGGTGGAAGTAGATGTCGAGGACCTGGCAGTCGCCGCACCAGTCGCCGCCGAAGTCGAGGAGGACTCGCTTGCGTTCGGTGCGGGCCTGCTTGAGGGCGCTGGCGATGTCGGCTTTGGGATCAGACTCCGCGGAGTAGAGATGCTTTTTGACGGCGGGCGGAGTGGTTACGGGAACTCGCTGCGGGGCGGGCTGAACAGCGGAGGTCGCGGACGCGGTTTTGGGAGCGGGAGGGGCGGGATTGCAGCCCATGGCAGCGACTACGAGGAAGAGGACGGCAGCGGCGCGGCGGTTTGCGGTGTTTGCGGTCATGATCGAGCCTTTCTTTGCGAAATGGCTTCCGGTCTTTAGTTAGATAGTAAATTCGGCACTTAGGACATTATCGGCTAATAAAGTGAACCGGGCGAAGCATTTGCGGCAAGAAATGGCTGCAATTTGTCGATGCCGACTAAGACTTCCAGCGGTTCAGGAACTTTGTGATCTCTTCGGGGGTGGAGTGCTCGAACTCCTTTTCGCGCTCGGAGTAGAGGAGTTTGCCGTGGGAGTCGAGGACGGCCAGGGCGGGGACTCCGCGCTTGATGGGGACGTTGTAGCGTTCGGCTACGGCTACGTTCTGGTCCATGTGGCCTATGTTCACGTGGACTACGATGAAGTGCTTTTCTAGCAGCTCGGCGTTGGGGCTCTGGTGGTAGTAGATGTCGAGGACCTGGCAGTCGCCGCACCAGTTGCCGCCGAAGTCCAAGAGGATGCGCTTGTTCTCGCGGCGGGCGCGGACGATGGCGGCAGCGATATCGGTGGAGGCGTTGGGGTTGTCGGGGTAGAGGTGCGGGTTGGCCTTGAAGAGCCCGGCCTGGCTGTGGGAGATGCTCGGAACGGCTATGCCTAGCGCTACGGCGAGGATGAGGACGGTGGTGCGGAAGGGCCTGAACATCGGGGAGTCTGCCTCTCTGTGGACGCCGGGGCGCCATGAATGATGATGCATGAAGGATGGTGGGAGGAGCAAAAACGGTCGGATTTGCGGAGCGGAAGGGAAAGCGGTTCGCGCTTTGCGCGAAGGCCCATGTCCGAGAATCCGGACATGGGCACCCGTTGCATGGGCTCTCCTATGCGGATTATTTGCTGCCGTAGTAGCCGTCGCGGGTCTGGACAGTGTAGTTCTTCTGGTGGATGTCGAGGTTGACCTGATGGTAGCCGGAGGAGGAGGCAGCCTGATCCGGGGTGAAGCCCAGCCGGAACTGGGCCCGCAGCTCGTCGGCGATCTGATTGTAGAGCTGGGCTACGTCCTGATTCTTCTTGATCTCGAAGACGCGGCCTCCGGTCTCTCCGGCGATGCGTTCGAGGACTTTCTTGCCGTCTACCCGCTTGCCCGAGGTGGGGTAGTTGCCGCCGGTGCCGCCTCCGCCGGGGTAGCTGCCCGGGTAGCCCCCTGGATAGCCGCCGGGGTAACGGCCGGGATAGCCGCCGCCCGGATAACCGCCGCCGGGGTAGCCGCCCCCGCGGCGGACGGGGCCTGAGGAGCGCTGCTGGGGCTGCTCGTCGCCCTTGAAGTAGATGGCGTAGACAGCGGTATCGGCACGCTGGGCGGCTTCGATGGCGCGGGTGATGTTCTCGCGGCTGCCGCTGTCGGCTCCGTCGGAGAGGATGACGATGGCTTTGCGGCCCTTCTGTTTGGAAGTGACCTCGTCGGCGGCGAGGAAGAGAGAGTCGTAGAGGACGGTGCCGCGATGAGCGCGGCGGCTACTGTTGTCGTTGTTGTCGTCCGGGGAGTTGGAGGAGGTGTTGCCCGGTGTGTCTATCTCTTTGAGAGCGGCTTGCAGTTTGGGCCGGGAGGAGGTGAGATCCTGAAGAAGCTCGGTCTCGGAGGAGAACTGGATGACGAAGGCCTGATCGTTGGGGTTCTTGAGAATCTGGTCGAGGAAGACGCCGCTGGCGCTGCGCTCTTCGTCGAGGACGCTGCGCTGGGAGACGCTGGTATCGACGAGCAGGCCGAGGATGAGGGGGAGGTTGGCGTCTTTGTCGAAGTAGCGGATGGTCTGGGGCTTACCGTCGACCTGGAGGGTGAAGTCATCTTTGCCGAAGTTCTGGACGAGCGCACCTTTTTTGTCGCGGACGACGACGGGGAGGTTGACGAGGCGGGCGTCCACGGAGAGCGTGGCAGGCTTATCGGACGGGGCCGGCTTATCTGGCGGGGTAGGAGACTTTTGCTGCGCGGTGAGGCAGAAAGGCAGAGCGAGAGCGAGGCCCGCCGCGAGGAAGCGCCGGGAAGAGCGAAGGACGTCCATGACGGTTTAGACGCTGTGCAGGATGTCAGGTTTCAGATTCGGCTGGCTGGAGTGGGGCCGGTTGACGACAAATTCGAGAAAGAAGAGGGGAAAGAAGTGTATTCTGGCGGGACGATGCGACAATTTTTTCTCCTGGCCGGCGGACTGGTCGGCGCGCTGGTTTTCGCCGGTTGCGCTGCGCACTCGGCTACGGCCGCGGTGGGCGCGGCAGCGGCGGAGACAAAGCCTCCGAAGGGATTTGCGAAGGCCGTGACCTTGTGGCCGACGGGGGCTCCGCAGGCGCAGGGCCGGGACGAGGCCGACGTTCCGAAGCTGTATGTTTATCCGGCTGCGGGAGCGGGGAAACATACTTCGGTGATCGTGATGCCGGGCGGCGGGTATACGCGGCTGATGATAGAGAAAGAAGGTGCGGCGGAGGCGAGGTGGCTGAATACGCACGGGATCACGGCTTTTGTGCTGGAGTACAGGCTGGGGCCGCGGTACAGGTTTCCGGTGCCCATGCTGGATGGCGCGCGGGCAGTCCGCTATGTACGGAGCCACGCGAAGGAACTGGACGTGGAGCCGAACAAGATCGGGCTATGGGGATTTTCGGCGGGCGGACACCTGGCGGGGTATTTGGCAGCAGTGCATGACGCGGGCGAGGCGAAGTCCGCCGACCCGGTGGAGCGGGTGAGCGACAGGCCGGACTTCACGATCCTCTCCTACGGGCGATTCAGCCTGGACGATTCGATTCCACGGACGAGCAATATGGAAGGGCTACTGGGAAAGCATCCGACGCGGGTGATGCTGGACGCGGTCTCGGTGGTGAAGCTGGTAAATAAAGACACGCCGCCGTGTTTTATTTATTCGACAACGGCGGACCAGACGGTTAACTCTTTGAACGCGACGGCGATGTATGATGCACTGAAGCGAGCCGGAGTTTCTGTAGAGCTGCATATCTTCGAGCGCGGTCTGCATGGAACGGCCATGGGCCAGAATCTGAAGAACTTTCCCGAGCTTGCAATCTATCCCACGCTGCTGGAGAACTGGATGCAGATGCATGGATGGATGACAGCAGGTTGAAGGTCGCCTCAGGAGTCTGGGCTGGACTCTTGCCCGGAGACCACGGGACGGACACAAGGGATGGAAACAACCGTATCCAGAAAGCCGGAGAAGAGCTTTCGGACGCAATGCGTAACAGGTTTGCATTGAGCTGCGTATTTTTCTCAGGTCTTCCAGTCGCTGGACTGTCATCCGTTCGCAAGGTTCGAGGTATGACTTGAAGACCGATCTATTTTATTTTCCACGACCGTGGCTCTGGAAAGCACTTTTATCGGCGTCGCCTCTGTCGTTGTCGCTGGGACTGCTCTGGCGTACTGGCCGGGGAGTTCATGTGGCCGAACTGCTTGCCATCCTCATCGTGTTTGCGGGCGTCCTGGCCGGGGCGTGGGCTCTGCTGCGCGAGCGTGAGCGCTCGCTGAAGCAGAAGGGGGCCGAGGAGGCGCACTCGCAGTTTCTGGCAGCCGCGGAGACCAGCCTGGATGCGTTTTCGATTCTGCAGGCGGTGCGGAACGAGGCGGGCGAGATCATCGACTTCCGGTTCCTGTATGTGAATGCGAATACGGAAAAGATGATGGGGCGGTCGCGAGCAGAGCTGGTGGGGCAGACGCTGCTCTCGATGACGACGATGCACCGGGATGGCGGAGCCTTCCGGAACTTCTGCAAGGTGATTGAAACGGGCGAGCCGCTGCGGCAGGAGTTCCCCGTGCAGGACGATCGCATCCGCGCGGCGTGGCTGCGGACACAGGTGGTGAAGCTGGGCGACGGGCTCGCCATTACAAGCAGCGACATCAGCGAATCGAAGGCGACGCAACAACGCTATGCCAAGCTGGCGGAGTTCCATGACTCGGTATTTCAGAATGCACCGTTCAGCATTGTGGCTACCAATCCGCATGGACTGATTACGGCGATGAACGTTGCGGCGGAAAAGTTGACGGGCTATAGCCGCGAGCAACTGGTGGGCAAAGCTCCGCTGACGATCCTGCACGACGAGCGCGAGCTGCTGGGCAAGGCCATGGGGATGGACCTGGCAGCGGCGGTGCAACGGGACGGCTTCAAGGTGCTGACCGCGGAGGCCGCGGTCGGCGAGATGCAGGAGCAGGAGTGGACGCTGATCCGGCGGGACGGCGCGAGGATTCCGATCAACCTGGCGGTGCGCGCGGTAACGACGGACGCGGACGAGATCACGGGATTCGTGAGCATTGCGTTCGACATTACCGACCGGAAGCAGATGCTGGAATATGTAACCCACATGGCTACACATGATCCGCTGACGGGATTGGTGGGCCGTTCGATGCTGCAGGACAAGATCGTGCAGAATGTGGAGCAGGCGCGGCGGTATGGGACGAAGGTCGCGGTCTTCGTGATCGACCTCGACCACTTCAAACGGATCAATGATTCGCTGGGCCATGCTTCGGGCGACCAGATCCTGATGGAGGCCTCGAACCGGCTGCGGCGGTCGGTGCGAAGCACGGACGTGGTCTCGCGGGTGGGCGGAGACGAGTTTGTGGTGGTGATGCCGGACATTACCAGCGTTGCGGATGTGGAGCAGTGCGCCAGCAACCTGGTATCGCGGCTGGCTCCGGAGATCTCGGTGGATGGGCACCTGGTGAGGGTAACGGGAAGCGTGGGCGTGTGCGTGTTTCCGGACTTTGCCAGCGACGCCAAGCATCTGCTGAAGCGGGCGGACTCGGCGATGTACGCGGCGAAGGAGAACGGCAGGAACCAGCATCAGATCTTCAGCGAAGGAATGCTGAAGGAGAGCGCGGACCGGCTGACGATGGAGCACGCGCTGCGTCATGCGCTGGCGAATGGCGAACTGGCCATTCACTATCAGGCACAGGTATCGCTGACGACGGGAGCGGTGACCGGCATGGAGGCGCTGATGCGCTGGAACCATCCGAAGCTGGGAGAGATCGCTCCGGCGCAGTTTATTCCGCTGGCGGAGGAGACGGGACTGATTGTCTCGATTGGCGAGTGGGCATTTGCGACGGCGTGTTGCGAGGGCAAGGCTCTACAGGACGATCTGGGGATAGATCTTACGGTGTCGGTGAACCTGTCGCCACGGCAGTTCCAGCAGAAGAACCTGGTGGAGGTGGTGGAGACGGCGCTGATCCGCAGCAGGCTCTCTCCGCGCAGCCTGGAGATCGAGATTACGGAGAACATGCTGATGGTGAACTCCGAAGAGATGCTGGCGAGGCTGGAACGGTTGCGGGAGCTTGGGGTACGGATCGCGATCGATGACTTCGGGACGGGCTTTTCAAGCTTCTCGTACCTGCTGCAATATCAGGTGGACAGGCTGAAGATCGACCAGAGCTTTGTGAAGAAAGCTGTGACGGATGCGAACGCAGCGGCCGTGGTAAGGGCGATCATCGCGATGTCGCATGGGCTGAACATCGGAGTGGTGGCGGAGGGCGTGGAGACCGAAGAGCAGTTGCGGTTTCTACTGCGGAGGAAGTGCGACGAGGCGCAGGGATTCATGCTGGCACGACCGGTTCCGGCGAGCGAGTTCAGCGCGCTGGTAAGAGCGCACAACGCCCATGCTCTGCTTTCGCTACAGAATGCCTGAACAGGAGAGGGCGATGCCTCATGATTCCTGACGGAAGATGAGGCATCGAGCGATCAGGCCTTTGCGGAAGCTCGCCGGATGAGGTGGTAGATGCCGAGGAGGATGAGAGCTCCTATCAGCGACATGAGGAAACCCGCAGTCTGGCCTGGGTCGTAGTGGCCGATGGCGCGACCGAGAAAGGTGCCGAGGAATGCTCCGGCGATGCCGATAAGCATCGTGACCAGAATGCCGCCGGGGTCTTTGCCGGGCATGATGAACTTTGCGATTGCGCCTACGATGAGCCCGATGATTGCCGTCCATAGAAGATGAAACATGCAGTTCCCTCCACTTACCGGTATCGCCGGAATGCATCTCCGGCGTGCGGAAAGGATACTCCAGAGGTGACGGATTGGCGTGCTTTGTTTTTCGGCCCGGCGATTTTTCTGGCGGGGCCAGTACCAAAATGATGCATGGAGAGAGCGAGGCTCATCGAATGGGCATGAGTGACAAGATCGAGAGGATCGATGCAGGAGTGAGGATCGGGCATGTTCACCTGAAGGTGGCCGACCTGGAGCGGGCGCTGCGGTTTTATCGGGATGTTCTGGGATTTGCCGTGACGCAGAGAATGGGCGATGCAGCGGCGTTTCTTTCAGCGGGCGGGTATCACCACCACATCGGGCTGAATACGTGGCAGAGCAAGGGCGGACCGGAGCCCGCACCCGGGACGACCGGGCTGTTTCACCTGGCGATTCTGTACCCGACGCGGGCAACGCTGGGCGATGCTCTGATGCGGCTGATGCAGGCGGGAATTCCGCTGGATGGCGTGGCCGACCATGGAGTCAGCGAGGCGCTGTACCTGCGCGATCCGGACGGCAATGGCGTGGAGCTGTATTGGGACAGGCCGCAGGAGCAGTGGCCGCGCGACGCTAAAGGAGAACTGGCGATGTACACGAGGCCACTGGATCTGGAGGGGCTGCTGGCGGCAGCCTCAGAGGCTGGGAACGATAAGGTCGTTCTTCCATAGAGCGAGTACGACGTCCATCTGGCTGTTGTGCGGCTTCTCTTCCCCGCTGGCCACGGCGGCCCATAGCGACGTCACCGTCTTGTGGGTACCTGCACGCAACAGGGCGATGGCCTCGACCGCGTAGGATTTGCTGGGGTCTGCGGAGGCGTTAGGAATAGCCGGAATTCCCTTGACCAGACCGGCTTCGCAGAGACCGAGAAAGGCCAGTCTGGGCGCGCTCTTGCGCTGCGCCGAGGGACTGGTGGAGTAGAGCTCTTGCACTGCCTGTTGCCAGCGGTCGAGCGGGGTCATTTTTTTGCCGTAGGTCTCCATGCGGGCGGCGATGAGAGCCGCCTCACCATATCTGTTCGCCATTCGATCTCCTGTAAGTGTTTCGGTCAGCTTTTGCTTGGTTTGGAGACGCGCACCGCGGCCTTGGCGGGCGAGTCGGCCGGGGTCGTCGGCACGGCGTCTTCCCAGAGCTTGATGCCGCCGGTGATGGCGTTGCTGTTGGAACCGATGACGACGTGGCCGGGAAGGTTCTTCATCAGCTTGGCGTTGCCTCCGCCGATGAGGACGTAGTCGCAGACCATGGCAGCCTGCAGGCGGGCCATAATGTCGAGCACGGACTTGCGCCAGCGCTTCTTGCCGCGCAACTCAAGGCCGTTGTCTCCGATGTACTCCTCGTAGGTGCGGCCTTTTTTGTAGGGCAGGTGCGCGAGCTCAAGCGGGATGACGATGCCGTCGAAGACCATCGCGGAGCCGAGGCCGGTGCCGAGACCGAGGAAGAGCATACGGCCGCCCTTGTAGCCGCCGAGCGCCTGCATGGCCGCGTCGTTGATGAAGCGGAGGGGCTTGCGGAAGGCCTTCTGGTAGGGGAAGTCGGTCCAGCCGGGGCCGAGATTATGGGGCTCGGCGAGCGGGTGGTCGTGGGCGACGGGACCGGGGTAGCCGATGGAGATGCAGTCGTAGCTCCAGCCCTCGGTGGCAGAGAGGACCTGCTGGGTCATCTGCTCGGCCGTCATGGTTGGCCCGGACTTGATCTTGAGTGGGACACGCATGTCGCTGGAGGCAACCTTCACGTGAGTTCCGCCGACGTCGAGGACTAAAACTTTCATGGTCTTTCGATGGTATCAGCGAGCGGGTTTCTACCACCCTGCTTTGCTCGGGGGATTTTAATGGGAATTCATTTTCCGGGAAAATGCGTTTTCGGGAGATATCCCTTCGAACAAGAGAGACGGGCGATTTCTCAATCAGAATCAAGTCTTTTGGAATGAGTGAGATATTTTATTTAAATAAAAACTTATTGACAACCGTATTTTGAAAAATTTAGGGTGGTGATGGGTACTTTTACCCTAAGGATAAGTTTTAGATGCGTAAAGCCGTCCTGGCCACCCTTGCCCTGTCTCCCATGTTGCTTCATGCTCAGGCGAATTTGCCTGCCCAGCCTCAGACGTCCGTGGCTTCACCGCTTTATGCAAATCTCTCCTCGGAGACGCCGAATCCCGCCGAACCGAATCATCCCGTGACGCATCGCCGCGTCTCGACCGGAGTAGTTGCTCCGAAGCTGATTCACTCCGAGAACATCACGACCCGCGGCGATGCGCGGTGGTCCGCTATTCCGATGCACGCGAAGGCCGTGGTCAACCTGGTGGTTGATGCGGAGGGCAAGCCCACCAACATTCAGCTTGAGGGCTCGTTTGGCCCGGCCATGAACCGGAACATCGTGGAGTCGGTGAGCCGCTATCGCTTCCAGCCCGGCACGGTCAGCAACCAGCCGGTTCCCGCGCCGGTTACGCTGGAGCTGAACATCAACAACCTGGGCCTCTAAGCAAGGCGCAGGAAACGCAGCCCTCCCCGCTTCGTCTCCACAGGATTCTCCCCGCAGGTGGCCCCTCCCGGTTCCACCTGCTTTCTTTTTTGGGCTGACTTCTCCCGCTGGCTACTTCTCGATGGTGGCGCGGATGAGCTTGTCGAGCTTGGGAAACTCGCGGTCGAGATAGGCGTTGCCGCCCTCGAACATCTTGTCCTGATGCCCGGCGCGCATACCGCCGCCGGAACCCTCACCGTAGCCGCCGTATATCTTCTGCACAACGTCCCAGCCTTCAACAACTTTGCCGAAGGGCGCGAAGGCGGCCTCCTTGTCGTTGCGGGTATTGTCCGCGAGGTTGATGTAGACCTGCGTGGAGCGGGTGCCGGGGGCGGTGTTGGAGAAGCCGATGAAACCGGCGGTATTGTGCTGGATGAGGGTATCGTCGGGGAAGGTTTTGTGACGCCACTTCTGCGCGACCTTGGGGTCTCCGGCGATGCCGAACTGGACCCAGTGGCCGGGAACGGCGCGGAAGAAGCGCGAGTCGTCGTAGTACTTGTCGCGGATAAGCTCGTAGAAGCGGTCGGCCGCGTGGGGCGACCAGTCGTGATGCACCTCGATGACGAAGCTGCCGGCGGTGGTCTCAAACTTCGCGCGATAGACGTCGGGAGCTTTGCTGTGCCAGAGGGACAGGGCCAGAATGAGCGTGAGGAGATAGTTCATGGAGTTTAGGGTACTGCTTGTCCGCCGGTGTGAATAGACTTATTTGCCCGAAGCTGTTCAGCGGCTCGACGGCAGCGCAGCCGGATTCTGAGGAAGCGCCAGATGAACCATGGGGTGCATAAGAGGAGCCTCAGGCATCTGCTCAAGATCGCGGGACTTGAGAATAAGGAAGATGCTCACAACCGTGAGAGTGCCGACGACGAAGGCCACAAGAAGAAAGAGTCTTCGTCTGGAAGGATGATTCCATATCGGGTCGTGGTGGGTCCGGTAGGCCATGGCAGAACATGCTATTCGCATGGAAGGACGATGCGCAATGGATTTTTTGAGTGATTACCAGAGGAGTTTGACGCCGTAGGGCTTGAAGGCTTTGTCCGCTGTGAGGACGGGCAGGAATTCCGTGACTGCCTGAGCGATGAGGAGGCGGTCGAACGGGTCACCGTGATGATGGGGAAGCGATTCGAGCTGAAGAATGTGCTCGTACCGGATGGGGAGGAGCTCCATGCCGTAGGCGTCCATCTCGTCGCGGATATAGGAGACCGATGAGCCGATGGTGTTGAGCTTGCCTGTCTTGATCTTGATGGCGATCTCCCAGAGGGAGACCAGGCTGAAGACGAGCTGGTGCTCGTTGGAACGAAGAATCTGTTTGGATTTTGTTGAGAGGCGATGATCGTGGATCAGAGCCCAGAGGAAGATGTGGGTGTCGACCAGAACTCTCATTTGGAGGGCTTCCCCCGGATCGGCTTTGTCCCCAGATTCTCGAATTTGGGGTCGTCTGCCTCGAAGAGTTTCTGAATCTCGAGATCGGTTTCGGGGGAGAAGGCGTCCGGAGCCATCCAGATCTTTCCGATGCCTGAGCCAAGCATATGTTTGCGCGACTTCGTGACCGGAGGCGTGACGACTACGAGCTTGACCGCGGGCTTGCCGTTGCGCGCGATGATAACCTCTTCTCCGCTCTCGACGGCGGCGATGAGCTTGGAGAGGTGAGTCTTGGCGTGATGGATGTTGACTTCCACAGGATGATCTTAGCTAAATAGCTTAGCTAAGACAAGATTTTGCTTTTCATGAACAACGGGCGGACTCTTTCGAGTCCGCCCGTTGGTTTGTTCTGCTGGATGACTGTCTTACTCGGCGGCCATCTCTTCCTGTTCGCCTTCCATCCGCATCTGTTCGAGCTCGCGCTCTTCGGCTTCGATGGCTGCTGTGACTTCCTGCTGGACCTGGGCTGCCGCTTCTTCCAGCTCAGGGGAGAGCTGGACGTTGCGGTAGTATTCCATGCCTGTTCCGGCGGGGATCAGGCGGCCCACGATGACGTTTTCCTTGAGGCCGCGCAGCGTGTCGATGGAGCCGTTGAT
>JAATEV010000092.1 GCA_015655585.1 Terriglobales bacterium
GATGGTGTCGCCGCTGTGGATGCCGGTTTTGGCGGCCTGGGTGTTGGGCGCGATGTAGTCGGTGCTGGCCGGGTTAGAGAGGAACTCCTGCACCTCGTTGTGGAGCATGGAGACGCCGGTCATGAGGCCGAAGGCGAGGATCAAGTTGGCGACGGGCCCGGCGAGGGCTACGAGCATCCGGTGCCAGCGGGGATGGGCGTGGAAGTCGCCGGGGTCGCGGGTCTCGCCGCTGTCGATTTCGACGGTCTCGAAGGACATTTCGCCGGGCATCTTGACGTAGCCGCCGAGGGGGAGGAGTGCGACCTGGTACTCGGTCTCGCCGCGGCGGAAGCCGAAGAGACGTTTGCCGAAGCCGATGGAGAAGACCTCCACACGGATGCCGCAGAGCTTGGCGACGGCGAAGTGGCCGAACTCGTGAACCAAAACCATGATGCCAAGGACGATGGCAAGCTGAACGACTGTCGACATGGGGGAGATGATACCTCGTTCCGTTGGTTAGGGTGCGGCGCTACCGGAGAATAGCAGAGGACTGGCTGGCGATCACTTCGCGGGCACACTGGCGCGCGGCAAGGTCCGCCTCAAGCACCTCTCCAATAGACGCCGGCCGAGGGCCGGAAGTAAGCTGCAACACCGCTTCAATTGTACGCGGGATGCCGAGGAAGGGGATATGGCCTTCGAGGAAGGCGGCGACGGCGATCTCGTCGGCGGCGTTGAGGGCGATGCAGGCCTTGCCGCCTGTTTCTGCAGCCTCATAGGCGAGGCGGAGGCAGGGGAAGCGGGCGAGGTCGGGCTGGGAGAAGTCGAGCTGGCTGAGGGCGGCGAGGTCGAAGGTGAGGCTGGAGGCGACGCGCTCGGGGTAGGCGAGGGCGTAGAGGATGGGCAGGCGCATGTCGGTGACGGAGATCTGCGCGAGGATGCTGCCGTCGATGAACTCGACCAGCGAATGGACGGTGGACTGAGGGTGGATCGTCGTGCGGACCTGCGCGGGGGGGAGGTTGAAGAGGCGGCAGGCTTCGATGACCTCGAAGCCCTTGTTCATCATGGTGGCGGAGTCGATGGTGATGCGCTGGCCCATGACCCAGGTGGGATGCTTGAGCGCCTGGGCGGGGGTGATGTGTTCGAAGTCAGCGAGAGGAGTGTTGCGGAAGGGGCCGCCGGAGGCGGTGAGCCAGATCTGCTTGACCTCGGTGGGCGTGCCGCCGCGCATACATTGGTGGACGGCGTTGTGTTCGGAGTCGATGGGGAGGAGCGCGACGTTGTTCTCTCTGGCGGCGGCGATGATGAGCTCGCCCGCGGCGACGAGGCACTCCTTGTTGGCGAGGCCGATGGTCTTGCCCGCGCAGACGGCAGCGTAGGTGGCCTCGAGTCCGGCGACGCCGACGATGGCCGAGACGACGAAATCCACTTCGGGCAGGGTGGCGACGCGGACGCTTCCGGCGGAGCCGTGGAGGACTTCGATGCCGGTGACGCCTTCGGCTTTGAGACGGGCTGCGAGCGTGGAGGCTAATTCTTCAGTCGCCATGGAGATGGCTTTAGGACGCCAGCGGAGGCACTGCGCGAAGGCTGCGTCTATGTTGGAACCCGCGGCGAGCGAGACGACCTGATAGCGGTCAGGGAAGGATTCGCAGATGGAGAGGGTGCTGTTGCCGATGGAGCCGGTCGAGCCTAGGATCGCTAACTTTTTCACAAAGATTATTTTCGCAGATTCGAGGCTACTGACTAAGTTTGAACCTTTGGTGCTTTCGAAAAGAATCGTGCGACATGGCTATGCTGACGCCGGATTATGATCGTGTAAGACCTTTCAGAGCAGATACCTACCGTTGACCGAAGAAGTTCAATCTATCCCTCAACATGGAGTAGAACCTCAACCTCCGGCGCTCTTGCCGCTGGTGAGTCTGTTGGAGCTTTTCAACTGGTATAGCCAGAATCTTTGCGACAGGTCTTTTGTCGACCCGCGTGGTATTCGCGTCAATTTCGCAGATACCGACTTTGTTCATCTGATCAAGCTCAAAGATAAGTACGGGAAAGAACCCCGAAACGCGCGTATGACGATCGATCAGATTCGGTCGGGGCGAATCATCCTGCATCCGGGTCGACTGGATATCCGGCGTGCTCAGGAATTAAGTTGGGCACGAGCCATTATCGAAAATCCAGACAACATCGTTGCGAACTGGCAGGTGATGGGACGTGCCAATCCCGGGGATGCTTATATCAAGAACTTTGGAAGTGATGCGTTCCCGCATCATCGTGTTCTCATTTGTGGCTACGCTGGTTTGAAGCGTCGCGTCGTCACGATCTTTGCCCGAGATCGTCCGGGGAGGGAGATCACTCGCACTCTTTGGCCGTAAAAAGCGAGGGGGCCACTCAAGGTGGCCCGCTCTAGCCATTGGTAGCCCAGGCTGGGGTTTAGCAGAACGAATCTGCAGACTACTGTTACTTATTATGCCTGAAATGACTAATAAGGTTCATTCTTTTTAGTCATTTCAGGATTAGAAGCGGCCGAGGCCGAAGTAGTCCTTGATTAGCAGGACGTACCAGAGGACGGGGGCGGCTACTAGCAGGGCGTCGATGCGGTCTAGGATGCCTCCGTGGCCGGGGAGCATGGTGCCGGAGTCTTTGACGCCTGCGCCGCGCTTGATAGCGGATTCGAGCAGGTCGCCTAGCTGCGCGGCTACGTTGAGGATCGCGGCCAGCAGGAGCGACTGCCAGATGGGCTCGGAGATGTGCAGTATCAGGTTTCCGCGAGCCGTCAGCGACTCGGAGGCGAAGAGGACGAGCCCGGCGGCCAGCATACTGCCTGCGATGGAGGCGATGGAGCCCTCCCAGGTTTTGCCGGGGCTCAGGCGCGGGGCGAGCTTGTGCTTGCCGAAGGCGCGGCCAATGTAGAGAGCGGCGATGTCGCCGCACCAGACGCAGACCATCAGGAAGAGGACCAGCGCGGGGCCGTCCTCCTGCTTCCAGAGCATGGGCACGAGCGTGAGCGGGTAGGCGATGTAGATAAGGCCGAAGAGTCCCTGAGCGGTGTCGGGCAGAACCTGCGTGAGCGGGGCGCGGAAGCCGTTCCAGGCGAAGAGGAGCAGCGTGAGGGCGCTGAGGACGGGAAGCTGCGCCTCGACGGGGAAGTTCGGCAGGGTGACGACGAAGGCGAGGGCGGTGCCGAGGACCATCCACCAGACGGGAATGCGGAGCTCGGCGTTGTGGGCGTCGGCGCCGACGGCGGCCAGCTTGAGGTACTCGTAGGCGGCCAGCTCGGCTACCAGAGCGGCGGCGAGGGTCATCATCCACAACTGTCCGAAGAAGATGAGCGCAAAGACGGCAAGAATCAGAACGATGGCGGTGAGGATACGTTTCATGAGGCTGGAGACAGCATAAATGGAAGGAGGATAGGAGAGGGTTTCTATTCTGTGTTTGATGGATCAATCCGGGAAGAGGCAGGGAAGAGGGAATCGGCGGCTTGGCTGAAGCCGCGCCCTTTCCAAAGCTATTTATCGATACAGCTTAGCGGGTGAGCGCGGCTTTGGGCTGGGGGATCAGGTGGTCTTTGATCTCTTCAGCTACCTGATCGGCGGGTTCGAGGTTGTTCAGGTCTTCGTCGGTGAAGCTTTCGCCCAGGCCCCCGAAGCGGCGTTCGCGGCGCTGGTAGGCGGCGATGGCTTCGAGCAGGTGCAGGCCGTTGAAGTCGGGCCAGAGGCGCTCGGTGATGTAGATCTCCGAGTAGGCGATCTGCCAGAGCAGGAAGTTCGAGATGCGCTGCTCGCCCGAGGTACGGATAACAAGGTCGGGATCGGGCATATGGCGAGTGTAGAGGGCTCGGGCGATGGTGGATTCGTCGAGCGCTTCGAGAGCACCGGCTCCGAGCAGGTCATCGACGGAGCAGCCGCGGGTGTGGGCCTCGGTGGTGAGATCGGTGAGGATTGAGCGGACGGCATCAACGATCTCGGTGCGGGCTCCATAGTTGAGCGCCAGCGTGAGGGTGGTGCCGGTGTTCTTCGCCGTGGCTTCCATCGCCCACTGCATGGTGTCCTGCACCTCTTGCGGGAGGTCGTGGGTGCGGCCGATGTAGGCCATGCGGACGTTGTTGTCGTTCATGC
>JAATEV010000005.1 GCA_015655585.1 Terriglobales bacterium
AGTACCAGGAAAGCTCCTGCGTCCGTTACTACGGCCGTGCTTGCATGACCCCTGACGACAAATCCGCTTCCGTTCGCCCCGAGTAATAGCCGACGTTCACCCGGCAATCCGGCTATCGTTCCAGCTTCTCCACCGCGGTCCTCAGCACCTCATCCAGCACCGCCAGCTCGCGCTCCCCTATTCCCTTCCAAAGCCTCTGATCCAGGCCTTCGGCAACCTGCTTTCCCCGTGCGAGCACCTTCCGCCCGCTAGCCGTCACCTCCGAAACCAGCACCCGGCCCCTCTTCTCACTGGCTTTCCGTCGAATCCATCCGTTCGCTTCCATCGCCGCCAGCGTGGCCTGCCCTGTCTGCGGAGTCACCGAGCACGACCGCGCCACCTCTGCCCCGCTCGCCGCCGGATTCACCTCCACCGCCCACAGCATGCGAAGCTGCGAGGTCGTAATCCCAAACGAATGCAGATCTTCATCCAGCTTGATCCTGTACCCTTGCAGCACGGCCTTGATCAGCCCGATCCGCTCCAGCCGGGGCTTTCCAACCATCGTCTTTTTCACAGCGCGCTTCATATCAGCTTCCTGATATCCTATATCAGCATCCTGATATGGCCCACGAAGAAACATGGAAACCGAAATTTAACCCCTGGGTCATCGCGCTCACGGTAACGCTCGCCACGTTCATGGAAGTGCTGGACACCTCCATCGCCAACGTTGCCCTCCCGCACATCGCCGGCTCCCTCGGCGCCACGCAGGAAGAAGCCACCTGGGTCCTCACCAGCTACCTCGTCTCCTCGGCCATCGTTCTTCCCATCTCCGGCTGGCTCTCCAACCGCTTCGGACGCAAGCGCTTCTACATGACCTGTGTGGCCATGTTCACCCTCTGCTCCTTTCTTTGCGGCATCGCGCCCACACTCGGCACTCTCATCCTCGCGCGCATCCTGCAGGGTGCCGGCGGTGGCGGCCTCGCACCTTCAGAGCAGGCCATCCTCGCCGACACCTTCTCCATCGAAAAGCGCGGCCAGGCTTTCGCCGTCTACGGCATGGCCGTCGTCGTCGCCCCCGCCAGCGGTCCTACGCTCGGCGGCTGGATCACCGACAACTTCAACTGGCATTGGATCTTCTTCATCAACATCCCCTTCGGCCTGCTCTCGCTCTGGCTCTCCAACCGCATGGTCGAAGACCCACCGTCTCTCACAGAGCGCCGCGAACGCTCCAAGCATCTCAAGGTTGACTTCGCCGGTCTCGGCCTCGTAGCCCTTGGCGTCGGCTGCCTCGAATTCACCCTCGACAAGGGCCAGGAGAAGGACTGGTTCGGCGACCCCATGATCCGCACCTTCGCCATCCTCGCCGTCTGCACCCTCATCTTCTTCGCCTGGTGGGAGTGGCGTCATCCCAACCCTATCGTCGATCTCAAACTCCTTAAAAACCGCAACTTCGGCACCGCCGTCTTCCTGCAGCTCGTCCTCGGCATGGTGCTCTTCGGCTCCACCGTCCTCATCCCCCAATATCTCCAGTCCCTCCTCGGCTACACCGCCGAACGTGCCGGACTCGTGCTCTCACCCGCTGGCTTCGTCATGATGTTCATGATGTTCGTCTCAGGACGAACTTTAGGCAAGATGGACCCGCGCCTCATGGTCTGCATGGGATACCTCGCTACCGCCGCCGGTCTCTACAACCTTACCCGCCTCGACCTCAACGCCGCCTACAGCACCGTTACCATCTGGCGAATGCTTCAGGTCGTCGGTCTGCCCTTCATCTTCATCCCAATCAGCACGCTCAACTACGTCGGCGTGCCTCAGCAGAAGATGAACCAGATTTCCAGCCTCTCCAACTTCGCCCGCAACCTCGGCGGCAGCGCAGGCACCGCGCTCCTCACCACCTACCTCGCGCGCAACGCACAGTTCCAGCAATCGATCCTCGCGTCCAACGTAGTCTCCAACAGCCCCTCCTACCGCATCTACATGGACAACATGACCGAGATCCTCAAGGCGCAGGGCATGTCCGCCGCAGCCGCCACCCAGACCGCCATCGGCCAGGCCTATCAGCAAATGCTTCGTCAGGCATCCATGCTCAGTTACAAAAATGCCTTCGCCATCCTTGCCTTCGCTGTCTTCTGCCTCTCGCCGCTTCCGTTCATCATGCGTCTCCCCACCAAAGCCGCCAAACCCGATCCAGAGATGATGGGCGGTCACTAACCACACGCAATTCACACCCTTTACGCAAAAACATGCAACTAAGAACCCATTCTCGTGTTAGAAATTCTTTAAGAGCATGTGTCTCGCATTCATATGTGAGGCACTCAGTTTATGCATAAAAAAAATTTCCTCCTCCTGGCCGCTCTCCTTGCCTGTTGTCGTGTCCAAGGCATCGCACAAACCCAACAGTCCACTCTCCCTGACGCACCTTCCCCCTTCAGCTCTTCCTCATCTACCTCAACTCAAGCTCAAGAAGATATCTCCACCATGCAGACCAAACGCATCCTCGGAGTTATCCCCAACTTCCGCTCCGTAAGCGCCAACCAGAAGCTCCCTCCGCAGACACCCAAAGAAAAGTTCATCACCGCCACGGAAGATTCCTTCGACTACTCCGCCATCCTCGTCCCCGCTGTGCTCGCCGGATATGGCCAATTCACCAACCAGACACCTGAGTTCCATCAGGGCGCCGCCGGATACGCCCGTTACTTCTGGCACGGCTACGTCGATCAGGCTGTCGAGAACTACTCCGTCGAAGCCATCCTCCCCACCCTCACCCATCAGGACATCCGCTTCTACACTCTCGGCCGCGGAGGCTTCCTCAAACGCTCCGGCTACGCCATGAGCCGCATCGTCATCACCCGCAACGACGCCGGGCATGAGACCTTCAACACCAGCGAGGTCGTCGGCGCCGGCATGGCCTCCGGCATCTCTAACCTTTACTACCCCTCGCCCGAGCGAACCTTCGGCAACACCGGCCAGAAGTGGGGCATCAGCCTTGGTGTAGACGCCGCCACCTTCCTCTTCAAAGAGTTCTGGCCCGACATCAACAACGCTCTCTTCCACTTCAAAGATTAGGCAACCCCAACTTCCATCCCGACTGGAAGCGATCGACCCTTTAGAAAAATTGTCATCCAGAGAAAAGCCTCTCGCGATAAAACCGCGAGAGGCCGAGTCGCCAAATTTTCGACTCGCTACAGCGACTGATTCAAAGCCGCAATCAGCTCATCCACCGTCGTCACCGGCGGCAGACACCCATTCTTACTGCAAACCACCGCGAAGCTCCCATCCTGCTTCAATCCCGGCAGATGCGGCAGCGTCTCCGCCAACACCGGAGGCAACTGGTCAAGCTGGTCCCGCCGCAGCCGCACCACGCTCTTATTCACCGCATATCGAGCTATCGCGACCGCCTCCAGCCGCCGCGCTGCGGCATCGTCGCCGATCACGCAAACCTGCACCGCCCGCAGCACCATCCGCTGCAACGCAAGCCCATAGCTCGCCGCATACAGCCCAAAGTGCTCCACAATTCCCGCAAAAGCCTCCAGCGTCTCCACCACCTGCACCGGATAGTCCTCGCGTCCGTTTAGTTCTTCCAGCCGCAACAGCAGAGCAGCAGCCACCGGATTCCCTGCCGGAGTCGGAGTATCCTGCAGAGGTTTCCGGCGCGCCGTCAGAGCACCCAGCCTCGTCTCTCCCTTCACTGGAGCCTCCGTGTCGAAGAACCCGCATCCCGTCACGTCATAGAACTTCGCCACCGCGCTCTCCGCAATCTCCATCGCCACCGTGTAGTAACGCAGATCGCCCGTCATCTCCCACGCATCCAGCGCGGCATGACCCATGGCAACATAATCATCCAACACGCCTGCCACTCGAGCCGCGCTTCCGCCCTTCTCGCCGTAGGCAACCACATGCGCCATGCCCAGTTTCGCGTTCCACGCCTCAGCCAGAACACGGTCCAGCGACTTCAGTGCAAACTCCCGAACCTCCGGCATATCCAGCACGCGCCCCGCCGCAATATACGCCGAGATCATCATCCCATTCCAAGCCGTATACACCGTCTTGTCCACATACGGAGCAGGCCGCTTCAGCCGCGCCGCATACAGCTTCGTCTTCGCCTCCGCCAGTAGCTCCCGAGCCGTCTCCACCGTCAAGCCGTTCGACTTCGCCACGCTCTCCAGCGTCCCACGCACATGCAGCACGTTCTTCGCCGGGTTGTGATGCATATCGCCGATCTCGCCGATGTCGTAGTAGGCACTGGCCACCGCCAGCTCCTCCTTCGTCAATACGGCCTCCGCCTCGGCATACGTCCACGTAAAGTAGTCGCCATCGTCGTCCAGCGAAAAGTCCGCATCCTGCGAAGCATAGAACCCGCCGCGCTCCCGATCGCTCAACCACTCGTCCACCCAGCGCACAATCTCCCGCGCAATCCGCTCCGCCTCCGGCTCCACAAACGTCTGGTATGCGTGAACGTAGTTCTTCAGCAACTCGCTGTTGTCATACGACATCTTCTCGAAGTGCGGCACCACCCAATGCTCATCCACCGAGTAACGATGAAACCCGCCCGCCAAATGGTCGTAGATTCCGCCCTTCGACATCTTCGCCAGCGTCACCATCGCCGCCGTCCGCGCCGCCTGGCTCACGTCCTCATCCGCCATCGTCATCACCCGCGACGAAATATCCAGCAGCAGATCAATCGCCCCTGAGTGCGGAAACTTAGGCTGCGACCCAAACCCGCCGGACCGCGCATCGAACTGCTTCAGCGCCGACGAGACCAGTTTCGCCACCAGCTCCGGCCCCGGATTCCCCGCCCGCCCCATAAACGATTCGTTATGCTCGATCGCGGCCATCACGCTCCCGGCCGACTCAGTTACCTCGTCCCGCTTGTTCTGAAATGCCTCCACCATCGTCAGCAGCACCCGCGGCAACCCCGGCCGTCCATGCTGGTCCACCGGAGGGAAATACGTCCCGCCAAAAAATGGAAGCCCATCCGGAGTAAGAAACGCCGTCAGAGGCCACCCACCCTGCCCGCTGATCGCCGCCACCGCCGCCTGATACCGGGCATCCACATCCGGCCTCTCATCGCGGTCTACCTTCACCGGAACAAAGTGCTCATTGATGATCTTCGCCGTCTCCGCGTTCTCATACGACTCGCGATCCATCACATGGCACCAGTGACACCACACCGCGCCAATATCCAGCAGGATCGGCTTGTCCTCCGCCTTCGCCAGCGCGAACGCCTCCTCGCCCCACTCCTTCCACTCCACCGGCTGATGCATCGCCGAACGCAGATAAGCCGAGGCCGCCTCGGCCAAAGAATTTTTCGTTTCGCTCATACTGTCCAGTCTAGTTCACCCACAAAAATTGAGGGAAATCTTCCCCATTTGCAACTCAATCGAGCACAAAAAGAATGGCCCGAGCATATGCTCAGGCCATTCTCCTCCATCCTGTTTCTAGTGCGTAGCCGGCGTCACCGAAATCGGCTTCGGAGCCTCCTGCGCCTTTGGAGCCGTCAACCCCGGAATCGTCGGAGGCTGGCTCACCATACCATTCGCCGCATCCTGAATGTTGATCCCGTACTTATCCAGCGTGTTCGAGAGCAACTGCCCCAGCGCCGCGCGATCTCTCGCATATGCCGCCGTAGCCGAAATCAGGTTATTGTCCGCAGTCGCCAGACTCCTCTGCTGCTGCAGCACATTCGCTGTCGTCGAAGCTCCCAGACGATACTTCTTCTGTTCAGCATCCAGGCTCTGCCCCGCAAAGTCCCTCGCCGCCTGCGCTGCCTGCACCTGCGCCCGGTCATTAGTCAACGCATACTGCTGGTTGATCACCTGAATCCGAATCTGAGTATAGAGCTGCTGCAACCGCATCTGCGTCTGCTGATACTCCATCTGAGACCGAGCCTGATCCGCCTGCGCCGTCCGGTTCCGTATCGGGATCGAGATATTCACGCCCACGCCCTTATCCGGAGCGCTGTTATTGAACGTATTCTGAAACACATCCCCATAGCCGTGAGACGCAAACGTTCCCGGCGGATAGTTCGATCCGCTCGAGAAGTCCAGCGCGTGCGGGCTCTGCGCTCCGCCCAGAGCACTGCCGCCGTAGAACGCATACGCATCCACCACTGGCAGCAGACCGTTCTTCTCTGCCTTGATCGTGATCTCGTTGTTCTTCATATTCAACACCGCCTGCTCAATCTGCGGGTTGTTCGCATACGCCATCTTCACCAGGTCTTCCACCGGAGTATCCTCCTCCGGCAGCCTGTCCAGAGCCACCCGGTCCGTCGGAATCACCGGCGCCTGCGAGAGCTGCGGATCGTTCAAATTCCTCGCAATCGCCTGCTTCATCAGCAACTGCTGAAATTCCAGGTTCGTCTTCGAAGCCACCAGCGCCTGCTTGTCGCTCGCCACCGCAGAGTCCGAATTCACCACGTCCAGCGGAGCCAGCGTGCCAATCTCCAACTGCTTCCGGTTATCCGACGTCAACTGCGTGGACTGTGTCAGCGCCCGTTCCTTCGCCTGCTCGTCCTCATACGCGCTCACCAATGCCCAGTAGATGTTCTCCACTTGGTTCACCGTATAGATCAACTGCTGCCGGAACGCCGAATCCGTAATTCTGCGGTCATTCTTCGCCTGCAGAATGAACCGCCCGTTCACGCCCGTACCAAACCCCTGCAGCAGATGCTGCGTCACCTGCGCGCGAAAGCTCGTCGTCAACGAAGGGCTGTAGTTGCTGAACGGATTGTTCGTCGTCACCCGCGTATTGTTGAACGTCCCGGTAATCTGCGTGCCGGTCAGAAACCCCTGGTTGTAGCCGAAGTTATACGTGCCGGTGTTCGTATTCAGCGTAGGCAACCCGCCGCTGAACAGCGTGTTCAACTGCGGCTGCGTCACAGCCTCGTACTCCAGTTGCCCCGTCAGCACGGGGTCCAGATTTTCCGGCGTTGGCCCGCCGCCGTTCGTGCTCAACACCAGCCCGTTCACACCCGCGCCGCCACCACCTGCGCCCGTCGAGGTCGCACCCGGCCCGCCGCCGCTGGTAATCGTCGTCGTCGAGCCGCCCAGTGTATTCGTCACCAGTCCTGTCGAGACGCCGCGAATCGTCGAGCCCGCCTTCGACCGCAGAATATCCGTATCGGCAATATCCAGGTTGATCCGAGCAATCGCAATGTCGTAGTTATTTTCGAGCGCCAGCGTAACCGCGTCCGCCAGGCTCAGATAGATCTTCCCATCCCGCAGCAGGTCGCCCAGCCTCGGAGTATTCCCTAGTCTCGACTGCGGCACACTGGTCGACGTATACGGAGCGATCATGTTCCACAGATGGCTCTTCGGCTTCGTATAGTCCACATTCGTATCCCGCAGATACAGCGGCTCGGTAAACTTCGGCGCGGGAGCCTGCGGCAACCCTGTCGTCTCGTTCTGCACCGTCTGCTGCGCCTGAACCGTCTGCGCCGTCACACTCATCAGCAACAACGCCACGCTCGCTGCCGCCTGCATATCCCTTAATCTCACGATGCGTCTCTCCAACTCTTCTCTCACCGGTTCTGTCCCGGTCCATAGTTTTGCCCCAACCCCCGCAACTCGCGCAGAGTCAGGCATTCGCATGTTTTTCAGTTCCTGATAAGACGCCCAAAACCCAGCCATCGACTCTTTTTTGTTGATTCGCTCTCAGTCCAGCCCGTCCATTTTCCTCTTAGCAAGACGCCGGAGGCCATACCCTCACATGTCGCCCCGCCTCCAGCCCCATCCACTATCTGCCTCATCTGCAATGCCTTGAGTATACCGCGCAGCCAATTCTCCCATCCCCAAACCGGCCTTCCTCCCAGTCCACCCCGGTTCCCCCGAACCTCGTATACTCAAAAGAAAAAAACAAGAGGAGTTCATGGCTGCACCCATCGACGCAATCGACGTCAAACGCAAGACCCTGATCGAGTTCGAAAACACCCCCTTCGCCTGTCTCGACGTAGAGGTCAATAGTCCCACCGCCCGCGGTGGCCAGACCCTGGTTCGCATCAAGATGCGCAACCTCCTCACCAACGCCGTCTTCGACAAGACCTTCAAGGCCAACGAAAAGTTCAAAGAGCCCGACCTCCAGATCGTCCCCGCCACCTATCTCTACATCGACGGAGACGGCTCCCACTTCCTCGACCAGGAGAGCTTCGAAACCCTCACCCTCACCGAAGAGATGATGGGCGACGCGCTCGACCTCCTCATCGACGGCACTCTGATCCAGATCCACAAGTACAACGGCAACCCCATCGGCTTGCAACTCCCCATCTTCGTGGAGCTCAATGTGGCCTACGCCGAACCCGGAGCACGCACCGACTCCTCCAGCGGAGGCAGCACCAAGGTAGCCCGCCTGGAAACCGGCCTCGAAATCCGCGTTCCGCCCTTCATCAAAGAAGGCGAAAAGGTAAAGATCGCCACCGAAACCCGCGAATTCGCCGGCCGGGCCTGAATTTTAGACTGAAAGTCAGCCCAGACGAAGCTTCGCTTTGTCTGGGCTGACTTATTTTTTGTTTAAAAAGCTTCTGTTGAAAAAGTCATTTGTAACCGGCGAGTTGCCTTGACATGGGATGATACCGGCATGATTTTTGCCCGGTGGATGACGGTTGGAGTGACGGTGGGATTGGCGCTTTTGCCGGTGGCTTCCGCTCAGGTGCTGGTGGAAAAGCCGGAGGGAGGGAGTGCGGCTCGGCTGATTGGAGCAGGGGACGAGATTGCCGAGCTGAAGGGGTTGGTGGGGCGAAACGATGCGGATAGATGGCGGGTGCTGTGGCTGCATCAGCATGTTTCGGAGCTGGTGATGGCGGCTTCTTTGCAGGTGGATGCGACGATTGCGCAGATCGATAACGAGATTGCGCGGGCAAACGAGGTGCGCGGATTTCTGGAAGATAAGCGGGACCGGACGGTGACGCGGGCGAATCTGTTGGGCGCGCTGATTGGCGGCGGAGTGGGAGCCACGAGCGCGGGTTTGCAGCTTTCCTCGTCGCTGACTAAGCCCGCAGCGGCGGTGGGGATCGGCGCGGGTGCGGTGTCGGCTGGGTTGGCGGTGGGTGGAATCCACGCTCAGAAGGGCGGGACGGCGGTCTTCAACTTCAACTCGAATATGCTGGCGGAGTTCTTCGACAGGCCGATGCTTCCGGACAGCCAGTATCCGGAGATGGTGTGGGCGTTTCTGAATCAGACTCCGCCTACACAGGCGGGAGCGCCTACACGTCGGGAACAACTGATTGAGACGTGGGTGGGGCTGAAGCGGATCGATTCGCTGGGGAGCAAGGAGAAGATCGATCATCTGAGCAGCAGGCCTGGGGATGGGATGAGGCTGACGATCGATGATTATCAGGACAGAGTGGCGATGCTCGAAGATGTGCGGGCAAGGATCTCTTTTCTAAAGAGGGACTTAGGAGTATTGCTGGCTTCTCTGCCCGTGGTGGATACCAGGCAATAGTGTGGAAAAAAGAGCGGTGGCTTGCTGGATAACAAGCCGCCGCTCTCTGGTTTTTGACGGGTGGGTTATTCGCCGAAGTTGACGGATTCGATGCCGAGGAACTCGGCGGACTGGCCCAGCTCTTCTTCGATGCGGAGGAGCTGGTTGTACTTGGCGATGCGGTCCGTGCGGCTGGCGGAGCCGGTCTTGATCTGGCCGGCGCCGGTGCCTACCGCGAGGTCGGCGATGAAGGTATCTTCGGTCTCGCCGCTGCGATGACTGATGATCGAGGTATAGCCAAAGCGACGAGCCAGCTCGATGGCTTCGAGGGTCTCCGAGACCGTGCCGATCTGGTTGACCTTGATGAGGATGGAGTTGGCCACCTTCTGCTCGATTCCCTGCTGGAGACGGAGGGTATTGGTGACGAAGAGATCGTCGCCTACGAGCTGAACACGGTCGCCTATGGCGTGGGTGAGATGGTGCCATCCCTCCCAGTCGTCTTCGGCAAGGCCGTCTTCGATGCTGACGATGGGATAGCGCTGAATCCAGTCCTGCCAGAAGGCGGTCATCTCGGCGGAAGAGAGCTGGCGGTTGTCGGACTTCTTGAAGATGTACTTACCGGACTCTTTGTCGTAGAACTCGCTGGAGGCGGGGTCGAGGGCAATGGCGATGTCTTCGCCGGGGGCGTAACCAGCGAGATCGATGGCTTCGAGGATGAGCTCAAGAGCCTCTTCGTTGGACTTGAGGCTGGGGGCGAAGCCGCCCTCGTCGCCTACGGCGGTGTTGTAGCCCTTCTTCTTGAGGACGCCTTTGAGGGTGTGGAAGACCTCGGTGCCCCAGCGGAGGGCGTCGGA
>JAATEV010000006.1 GCA_015655585.1 Terriglobales bacterium
GCCCGCAGGACGACAACGACTCCGTAGCCGCAATTCAGCGCGCGCTCGACCTCGGCATCAACTGGATCGACACCGCCGCCGTCTACGGCCTCGGCCACTCCGAAGAAGTCGTCGCCCGCGCCCTCAAGTCCTCCTCGCACAAGCCCTACATCTTCACCAAGTGCTCCATGGTCTGGGACGACAAGCGCGAGATCAGCAACAGCCTCAAGCAGATTCGCCGCGAGGTCGAGGACAGCCTCCGCCGCCTCCAGGTCGAAGCCATCGACCTCTACCAGGTTCACTGGCCCAAGCCAGACGAAGAGGTCGAAGAGGGCTGGACCGTCATGGCCGACCTCCAGCGCGAGGGCAAAGTCCGCTGGATCGGCGTCTCCAACTTCTCCGTCTCGCAGATGGAGCGCTGCCAGAAGATCGCCCCCATCACCTCCAACCAGCCGCCCTACTCCATGCTCAATCGCGCCGTCGAGGCCGAGATCCTGCCCTTCTGCAAGGCCAACGGCATCGGCGTCATTAACTACGCGCCCATGCACTCCGGCCTGCTCACCGGAGCCATGACCAAGGATCGCGTCGCCAACTTCCCCTCCAACGACTTCCGCCGCAACGCCAAGAACTATCAGGAGCCTCTGCTCTCACGGAACCTTCAGGTAGCCGACCTCCTCAAGCAGATCGGCGAGCGTCACAGCGTCACCGCCGGAGTCGTCGCCATCGCCTGGACCCTCCACCACCCGGCCATTACCGCCGCCATCGTCGGCGGACGCAGTGCGAACCAGGTCGACGGGGTAATCCCGGCGGTAACCTTCCGCCTCACCGAGGCCGAGTACGCCGAGATCAACGACTTCCTCGCTGCCCATCCATAAACCAGCAACGATCCATCCACGAACCATCCTCCACCAGCACTTTTTCGCTCTTTTCAAGCCCGGCAGGCTCCCTAATCGGAAGGGAATCTGCCGGGTTGCTTCACCGCGTCAAAAAACTGCGATAACTTTAGTCACTCTGCGATAAACTTCGGTATTATTGGCGGAAGCCGGGCTATCCCGGCCTCCGGCTTGAGAAGGAGGACACGTGGCGCAGTTACAGAAGCCCGTTGCGGACAACCCTGTCCGCACGGCTGTTCGTTTCCCCATGAAGCTCGCCATCCGCCTTCACACCGAACAGGGTGTTGTGGATGCGACGACGGAAAATATCTCCGCAAACGGTCTTCTCTTCATCAGCGAGCGTTTGCCCGAGGTCGACAGCAGAATCGAGTTCACCATCGCCATGCCCTCGGCCGTCATGGGATCGGAGACCGATGTCACCATCCACTGCATTGGTCGTGTCGTGCGCCATTATCTTGATGGTCCCGAGAAGAAAGCCGCCGCAGTGATCGACGAATATTTTCTAAAGGCTTGAATCATGACAGTTGTGCACTTTGATCCTTCCAATAACGAGGATTCCCCGGAGGAAAGTTCAGCCCCAGCGGCGATTCGCGTCATCCTCGCCGACTCGCAGGCCATCTACCGTGTCGGAATGCGTAAGGTCTTCGCCGTCGAAGACGATATCCGCGTGGTCGCCCAGGTCGAGACGCTTCCCAATCTCTACGCCGCGCTCCAGCGCTACCCCACCGATGTCGTCGTCCTCGAAGGCCAGCTCATCGCCGGCACCATCGACGCCATCCCCGAGCTCGTCCGTCAGGCTCCCGACGCCAAACTCATCGTCCAGGTTACCGAGACCGACGAGGCCAACACCGTCGAGCTCTACCGCCGTGGCGTCCGCGGCGTCGTGCCCCGCTCCATCTCGCCCGATCTGCTCGTAAAATGCGTCCGCAAGATCGCCGAGGGCGAGACCTGGATCGACAATCAATCCATAAGCTGGGTCATCGAGGCCTACCGCTCGCAGGCCACCACGCTCACCGATCCCAAAGTGCAGCCCAAGCTCTCCAAAAAGGAGCTGGCCATCATCAGTTGCATCACCCGGGGAATGCGTAACAAGGAGATCGCTTACCAGATCGGCACCACCGAGCAGGTCATCAAAAACTACCTGCGCAAGGTCTACGACAAGCTGGGCGTCTCAGATCGCCTGGAACTGGCGCTCTACTGTCTGCACCATGAGTTGCTGAAGAAGTACATGAGCGACGAGGAGCAGGCGGCCGTTGCCTCCTCCACTGAACCCACGCAGCCTCTGCGCGCCAAGATGTAAAGCCCGCCGAAACGGTGAGGCATTGATTCTGAAAAGGAGCGGCTTCGACCGCGCAAAAAAAGACCCGGCTGCCAGCCTGCGCTGACAACCGGGTCTTCTCTCATGCAAACTTCTTACCGGTGGCCGCCACCATGTCCGCCACCGCCGTGGAACCCGCCTCCACCGCCGCCACGGAAGGCTCCGCCACCGCCACGAACCACGCCGCCGCGAACTCCGCCATAGCCCGCACGTCCGCCTACGAAGCCGGGACGGCCGACATAGCCGCGGTAGCCGCCGTAGTAGCCAGCGCGATAGCCATAGCCACGATAGCCATAGCCGCCACGGAACCAGGGACCGGCTCCGATAAAGATGCCGCCGTTAAACCACGAAGGACCGTAATACCCATAAGGGGCGCAACCGTAGGGAGCATACCCGTAGTAGCCATAAGGGCATACCGGGGGAGCTGAATAATAACCGCCGTAGGCCGGGCCTACGCCGATACCCACCGATACCTGAGCATGGGAGTAAGCTGCTGGGAGAATCAGAACACCAAGTAATGCGAGATAACGGAGAAAACGCATTGGTAAAACCTCCTTGCAAGCCCGGCACGCTTGTCGCGGCGCCTTCAGGCATCCTGCGCCCGAACCCTGCATATTAGAACAGTAAACCCCAAAAAAGGTTGCGGTCATTGCAACAGGTCCTGCTCTGCCTTTCTGCAGGATATTCGCTGGTAAGCGCAAAAGAAAGCATATTGCGCGATCGTGGGGCCATGGCGATGTTTCCAAAACGGGAACAGGCTTGAGTACACGCTATCTGTTAGCAGACATCAGGTAAGGATTTTTCAAGGGGGAGCATCCCTCGCTCGGATTGGCTGCTTTAGGTAGTGCGTAAGTGCGAGTAAGCAATAACTTGCACAAGTGGGAAGGGAAATGTCTTTTCACTAAACAGCAATCAAATTCTCTTTTGACGATAACGTTCCTGAAATCAAAGCAGTTTAGAGGCCAATTTGATTTGGCCTCTAAATTGCTTCCTATAAAAACAAGATTATCGTTCTAAGGCCCCTAAATGCGTCGATTGATGTACTTTTTAACCCTGGTCTTAATAGTAGGAACTTCGGCAACTTGCGTAAATGCATCGACAGACTGCCAAAGGTGGTTTGCCGAGTACCGCAAGACGCTTGCCCATAACCAACAGCTCCAGCGTATCGCCGCAGCGAAACGCAGAGCCAGTCTGTATGCGAAGCGAAAGCTTGCTGCATACACATACACCAAACCGAAGCCGGTGGCCTCCAGGCCGGCAGTCCACCATGGCCCGAGGATGACGCCGCGGCAGGCGCTTCGTCACATCGAGCTGGCCTGTGGGATACTGCCGGAGGACGCGCCTCTCCCGCTTCTTACCCCGGAGGAAGGGCCGGCTGAGTTTATTCTCGCGACCTATATCTCGGAACCGGAAGAGGAGATAGGCCTTCTGCCCGGCTTTGACGGCCCCGCGCCCATGATCCCCTCGGATCCCTCTGCCACGCCCGTCTCCGAGACGGCGAACGCGGGAAATCCACCGGTCTTCGTGCCGCCATTTTCAGGAGCTCCGGGTGGTACCACTTCGAGCGTCGGCCATTCGGGTGGAAACGGTAACAATTTTCCCCCGCCGCCTGTGGTTCCTGAGCCCGCCTCTTTCTTCCTTTTTGGAACCGGTTTGTTGGGCATTACCGGAGCAGTTCGCTTCCGAGGGAAGGCTGTCAAGTCCGTTTAGCTGATATCTATATGATGAATCAGTAAGATACATGCTGGCGTATCTCCTGTCCCTGCCTGATAAAATAGAGAAAGTAAGGAAAAAAAGATAAACCCCGGCCTCGTCCGGGGTTTATCTTTTGGTAAATACTTTTTGCTAAACCCATAAGAATGAAGGACTTGCAGGGGAAGTCCAAGCCTAAGCCGCATAGAATCAAGACTTTGCGCAAAATCGACGGGGGTGGGGGAGGGGTTCAGCCGGGAATCTGGATCGCATGGCCGATCAGCAGGATCACCGGAGCCGGTCCTACACCGTCATCTTCGATCTGGCCCAGCGTGGAGGCGTAGATGTGCTGGTCCGGCGCGGTAGCCTTCGAGACGGCCACGCAAGGCGTCTCCGGTGCGATCCCCGAGGCGATCAGGTCGTCGGCCAGAACGCGGAATTTTCGACCCGGCATGTAGATCACCACCGTCGAATCGGCAGGGAACGCACCCTCCCACTTCGGCGTCATCTCCACTTTGCCCGCCGCATGGTGGGCTGTGGCAAAGATCAGTTTCGAGGCGGCGGTTCGGTCGGTCAGGGGAGTCTGTAGCCCGGCGGCCACGGCAAAGGCCGCGCTGATCCCCGGAACGATCTCGAAGGGGATTTGGGCTCCGCGCAGAGCGCCGATCTCCTCGCCCGCTCGTCCGAAGACCAGCGGATCACCGGACTTCAGCCGCACGACGGATCTGCCCGCCTGGGCGCCTTCGATCATCAGCACGTGGATCTCGGCCTGCGTAATGCGGGGCTGGCCACAGCGTTTGCCTACCGGGATCACCTCGGCGGCAGGATTGGCCAGCGCCAGAACCTCCGCGGAGACCAGGTCGTCCGGCAGGATCAGGTCCGCGCTCTCCAGCAGTCGGAGTGCGCGCAGCGTAAGCAGATTGGGATCGCCCGGCCCCGCCCCCACAAGGTAGACGGTGCCCGGCTGTGCAGCGTGGTTCAAGATTTTTTCTCCGGCAACGTATTGGGCAGGATCGGGTTCGTGAGGGCGTGTTGCCTCGCCATCACGCGCGACGGGCATTGCTCGAACCCGCAGACCTCGCGCTGTGCCAGTTGGTGCAGCAGCCAGCGTCTCTGCTCGTTCAGCGGCTCTGCCTGAACTACCTCGCGCCGCAGGTTGCCGAGGTCGTTCAGCCAGTCGCCCGCGTCCAGAGGAAGCTGTGCGTTGATCTCCTTGCGGATCTGCTGGGCCAGCGCAGGGCTCGATCCCGCAGTCGAGATGGCGATTTGCAGGTCGCCGCGCCGCACCACGGAAGGGAAGTAGAAGTCGCAGAACGGCGGGTCGTCCACCGCGTTGCACAGGATGTTCTTCTCGACGGCCTCGGCATAGACGGCGCGGTTGACCTCGGGTACGTTGGTCGCGGCGACCGCCAGAAAGTGCCCGGTAAGGTCTCCAGCCAGGTACTCGCGCTGCTTCCAGTCGATATCGCCTCCCGCGGCCAGCTCGGCGATGCGAGGCCGCGCCTCCGGCGCGATCACCGTCACGCGGGCGTGCGCCGCCTGCAACGACTCGATCTTGCTTTCAGCCAGATTGCCGCCGCCGATGACGATGCATGGGCGGGCGGCAATCTTCAGGAAGATAGGGAACAGATCCATGAGCTAAGACTACTCTGCCGGGGCGAAGCGTCCAGCGCCCACCGGCGGAGCATCGCGCTCGACCGGCTCCAGAACCTCTCCGGCCAACTGGGCGCGCAGGCTGGCGTCGTCCGTGCGGGCAAAGTAGGAGCGCAGATCCTCGCCCGGCTCGCGAACCGCAAGATATCCACGCAGCAGCCGCTCGATGGCCGCCGGAACGTCCTCCGCAGCGGCGCGGTACCCCAGCGGACGGGAGGTGCGGGCATACTTGCCGATTGTTCCCCCCACGCAGAAGTAGAACGCGTCCACAACCTTGCCGTCTTTTTTAATTTTCTTGCCTTCGAGGCCGATATCGGCGATCCAGTGCTGTCCGCAGCTATTGGTGCAGCCCGTCACATGCAGTCTGATCTGCTGATCGAAGCTCGGCAGACGGTCTTCCATCTCGCTCACCAGCCACTTCGAGAAGCCCTTGGTCTCGGAGATGGCGAGCTTGCAGAACTCGGTTCCGGTGCAGGCAATCGCGCCGCGCCAGAACGTCGAGACATCAACGTAGAGGCCGAGCGTGTTCAACTCCAGCACCAACGCGCTGGTCTCCTCGTTCGGCACATTCACAATGATGATGTTCTGCATGATCGTCGCGCGGAGCTGGCCGTTGCCATACTTGTCCGCGAGATCGGCCAGCTTCTCCAACTGGTCGCCGGAGAGGCGTCCGCGCAGCACGCTCGCGCCCACGGCGGAGAGGCCGGGCTGCTTCTGCGGAGTAATGCCGATATGGTCGCGATAGACGTCGGCAGGAATGACATCTTCAGAGACCGGGCTGGGATCGAGCTTGTAGCCGAGCTTTGCTTCCAGAGCCTCCAGGAATGATTCCGCCGTCCAGCCGTGGCGCATGAACAGGTACTTGATGCGGGCACGGGTGCGGTTCTCACGCAGCTCCGTCTGCTCACGGAAGATCACGACCGTGTTATGGATCACGGCCATTGCTTGGTCCTGCCGGATGAAGGCCGGAATCCGGACCGCGATGTGCGGCTCGGTCGAGAGGCCTCCGCCGACGCGCAGCGTATAGCCGACCTCTTCCTTACCATCGGCGTTCGTGCGCTTGATGGCGGTCAGGGCAAGGTCGTTGATCTCCGGGTAAGAGCACCACAGCGGGCATCCGGTCACGGTAATCTTGAACTTACGGGGCAGGTTATAGAACTCGGGATTCGCCGTCAGGTGATGCGCGACCTCAAGGGCCAGAGGCGAGGCATCGATGAGCTCATCGTGCTCCAGTCCAGCCAGTGGGCATCCGGTCACGTTGCGAACCACGTCTCCGCAGGCGCCCTTCGGGCTCAATCCGACGGCGGTCAACTCGTCGACGATCTCGACCAGTGCCGAGATGGAGAGCCAGTGGAGCTGGATGTTCTGGCGCGTGGTGATGTCGGCCAGGTTGCGAGCGTACTTCTTGGTGATCCGGGCGATCACGCGGAGCTGGTCGCTGGTCAGCAGACCGTTCGGAAGCCCGATACGCATCATGAAGAACTCGGTGGCTTTGCCCTCGCCGCCTACGCCGCCCGTAGCTCCGATGCCGTCGCCCTGGGTATAGATTCCCCACCACTTGAAGTACATGTTCGCCCACTCAGGGGCGACGGAGTCGCGGCCTCCGAGAGCGTACTGGCGCACATCGTCCCAACCCTCCCAGGGGTTCTTGGCAAGTTTCAGCCGCTCGGCTTTCTGGGCTTTGGTCTCTTTTACTGGCGGAACTGGGGGGGTGCTCATGGTCGAAATCCTCTATTGCACAACTAAAATTGGTGATAAATAAGAAAGGCCCACGGTGGGTGGGCGCTTGCGGCTTTGCTGAAAATCGAAACTAGGAGATCAGTTCGAGAGCAGGGCAAAGACGGCGGCGCACCTTATCGCGACAACACATCTTACAAACGCCTACGATTTGCATCCAAGGCAAAGCCATCTGTCCTTAAGGTTAGTCGCGCTGCCAGCCTGCGTCAAGCTGTTGAGCGGTTATCGCTTCAGTCGGCTTCGGCCAGAGAGTACTGGTGACGGACGTCGGAGCCTCGCACCCAGAAGATCACGTCTTCGGCGATGTTGGTGGCGTGGTCGGCGGCGCGCTCCAGGTTGCGGGCGACGATGATTGCATTCAGGGCCTGGCTGCTTACGACGGAGTGCTGCTGCATCACGTCCACCAGTTCCGTTTGCACGTCGTGATTCATGACGTCAATTTCGTCATCCATCTCGAGGACGCGTTCCGCCAGCTTGGCATCGGCCTCAAGGAGGGACTGGATCGCGGAACGAATCATGACGCCGACCTTCTCGCCCATATCGGGAATATCGATGGGCAGCGAGATTTGAGGCTCATTGTGCAGGGCCTGGGTGCGCTGGGCGATGTTGCTTGCCTGGTCGCCGATTCTTTCGAGGTCGCCGTTGATCTTGATGACGGAGAGGATAAACCGCAGGTCGATCGCCATAGGCTGTTCCTTGGCGAGCAGGTCGTAGGCCATCTCGTCGACCTGGCGCTCCGCGGCGTTAATCGCGGCTTCGATCTCTTTTACATGGTCGCAGAGGCTCAGGTCGCCGGTGAGATAAGCTTCCAGCGAGAGAGAAAGAGCCTGCTGAGAGAGTGCGGCCATGGCCAGCAGCTTGTCCTTCAAGGCAGCGAGTTGTTGCTGAAAGTGAATCCGGGGCATCGCAGGGTACCTCAAAAAAACTAATTTAATTATTCTGACGTATTGCACGCGACGAGACTGTGAATTTGTCGCGGGCAGGTAGTGAATTCGATACGTCGTTTGTGGGATGGAGCTACTTGTAGAGCAGATAAAGTTGGCGTCGTTGGCGGAAGGCGTCCAGATCCTCTGACCACGAGGCGGCGATTTTGCGCGGATCGTCTTTATTGGCGAGGGATTGCGTAGTGTCGGCGTTTGCTATGAGCTGGGCGGTTTTGGAGAGATCGAATTCGGGATAAAAATGGTGGAGTGCGGTTATCAGCTCGATTCCGAGTTGGGGAGCGTTTAGTGCGTTGCGGTCGGTGAGGGTGAAGGACACTCCGGGGATGGTTTTTCCGTGGAATGGATAGTGGTTTTCGTCGTCTGAGACGCGGTAATTTGCTGGTGAGAAGTGGACGCCGGGGAGGTCGCGGGCGTTCAGGTAAGCGGCTAGCTGGTCGGCGTGGATGTAGGGAGCCCCGATGCCTTCGAAGGGACGTTCGGTGCCTCGGCCTATGGAGATGTTCGTGGTTTCTAGCAGGGCGACTCCTGGATAAAGTGTGGTGGCGGTGAGGCTGCGGAGGTTTGGGCTTGGGTTGGTCCAGGAGAGGCCGGTGTGGTCGAAGTATTCGCTGCGCTGCCAGTTCTGCATCGGTATGACGGTGAGCTGTACCTTGATGGGCGCCTGCTGGTTGGGGTGGCCGGGTAGGGGTAGGCGGCGCTCGGAGTTGAAGTAGAGGGCCAGCTCGCCGAGGGTGAGGCCGTGGCGGACGGGCAGCGGCATGTAATTGGTATAGGACTCCAGCCCGATGTCCGAGACGGGGCCCTGGACGTCGATGCCGTTGATGGGATTGGGGCGGTCGAGCACGATGATTTCGACGTGGTTCTGGGCGGCGGCCTCTAGAAAGTAGCCGACGAGCGTTTCGTAGGTGTAGAAACGGACTCCCGCGTCCTGCAGGTCGATGACGACGGCGTCGAGATTGCGGAGGGACTCGGGCCGGGGGCGGCGCTGCTCGTCTCTGGCTCCGTAGAGGCTGATGACTGGAAGATTGGTGGATGGGTCTACGTCGTTGCCGATTTTTACAGAGTCTTTGACTCCGAGGATTCCGTGCTCGGGGGAGAACAGGGTGGTCAGGGCGACCTGGGGGATGGAGTGGCTGAGGATGTCGATGGTGCGGTGGCCGGAGCGGTCGAGCCCGGTCTGGTTCGTGAGAAGGCCGATGCGGAGGTGGTTGTTGTGGCGGGCGGCGATCTCGGCGAGGGCTTGGAAGTGGGTGGCTTCGAGCACGTCGATGCCGGTCAGGGTGTTTTTGATCGCGACTTGGTCGGGTTGTTCGTTTTGAAGCGCTTTGGCTAGGGCGGTGGCTACCTGTCCTCGCAGGGTTGAGATGGGAGCCGCGCCACGGGGATGGATGGCGTTGGTGAGGAGGACGAGGACGGTGTCGCTTACCGGGTCCATCCAGAGGCTGGTGCCGGTGAAGCCGGTGTGGCCGAAGCTTCCGGGTTTGCCGGTGGCGGCGATGGGGAAGAACTCGCCGCGTGGGCGTGAGTAGGCCGAGTTGATGTCCCAGCCGAAGCCTCGAACGGCGATGCCAGTGGTGGTTTTGCCGTCGGGAGTAAAGATCGTGGCTCCGGTGGCGGCGGTGGAGGGCTGCTCGGGCTGCGTCATGAGCCGGAGGGTGGCCTGTTGCAGGGGGAAGTTGCTGGGGCGTCCGGCGAGCCGGTCGAGCAAGGCTTGCCCAAAGAGGGCCACGTCGGCGGCGGTGGAGAAGACACCCGCGTGTCCGGCTACGCCTCCCATACGGCGGGTGGTGGGGTCGTGTACGGTGCCGCGAAGGAGTTTGTCGAAGTTGGGATTGGTGGTGGCGGTGCCCTGGTCGTCGTGGGCAGTGGGGGCGATATTTGGAACCCAACTGGCGGGAGGGAGGAAGCGCGTGTGCGTCATGTGCAGCGGCGTGAAGATGTGCTGCTGGGCGTAGGCGTCGAGGGGCTGTCCGCTGATCTTCTCGACCAGCGCCCCGAGGGTGATGTAGTTGATGTCGGAGTATTCGAAGTGTTTGCCGGGGGGAGCGGTGAGGGACGAGTTGAAGGCCCGGCGGAGGCCTTCGGATTTGTCCGGTGCGGTGAGTCCCCATGCGTCCTTCAGGTCTACGTCTTCGGGAAGGCCGGAGTAGTGAGTCAAGAGATCGCGGATGGTGACCTGTTCCTTGCCGTTGACGCCGAACGGGGGGAGGTAGCGGGCTACGGGGTCGTCGAACTGGAGCTTGTGCTCTTCATAGAGCTGCATCACGGCGGTTGCGGTGGCGAGGCACTTTGTGAGGGAGGCGATGTCGAAGATGGTGTCTTCGGTCATGGGCTCGATGGTGGGTTCCAGGGCTCGGTTGCCGTATGCCTGCTCGAAGACGGTCTTTCCGTTGTGATGGACGAGAACGACTGCTCCGGGGATCTTTTTTGTTGCGATTGCTTCGGTGATGAGTGTGCTGACTGGGGCGAATTTTGTTTTGTTCGGCGGAGGGGTGGTTTGTGCGGAGAGCTTTTGTCCGTTGGCCAGAAGGCAGAGGAGGAGAGCCATTGTGACGGCTTTGCGTTTATTTGGAGAGATCAGGCTGCACAGCATCCCGATGGCGAAGGTGACGGCGGAGCCGATGAGCACGTACCAGGTGAACGCGATATGCGGTATGACGACCGGCCCGAGAGCGAGCGGAGCGGGATGCAGCCAGAGCAGCATGTTTACGGCGAATCCGCAGATCATGCCTAGGATGGCTCCGGTTTGATTCGCGGAGCGGGTGAGAGTTCCCAGAAGGAAGACACCGAGCAGCGCTCCGTAGGCTACGGAGGCGATGGAGAGGCCGATCTCTACGACGTGGCCTTTGCCTCCCGCATGGACGCTGTAGACGGCTCCGGTGAAGAGCACGAGCGCCCAGAGGACGGTGCTGGTGCGGGAGATCATCATGCGCTCGCGGTCTTCGGCTTGCGGACGCCAGTGCATGTAGAAGTCGACGACGGTGGTGGAGGAGAGGGAGTTCAGCGCCGCGCTGAGGTTGGACATGGCGGCGGCGAGGATGGCCGCGATGAGCAACCCGGCGATGCCGATGGGCATCTCGCTGACGATGAAGGTGGGGAAGATTCTGTCAGCGGAGGCGAAGGTCGTGGGGTGCATTCCGTAGAAGACGTAGAGTCCAGCGCCGATGAGAAGGAAGAGGGTGAACTGAAGAAAGATGACCAGTCCACTGGAGAGAAGGGCTATGCGCGATTCGCGGAGATTGCGAGCGGCGAGCATACGCTGGACCATGAGCTGGTCCGTGCCGTGCGAGGCCATGGTCAGGAAGGTCCCGCCGAGCAGACCGGCCCAGAAGGTGTAGGTCTGGCCGAGGTCGAGGGCGAAGTGGAAGAGATGGAACTTGCCTGCGGCTCCGGCTATGGCGTGGATGTGGCTCCAGCCGCCGGGAATGTGAGTGCTGAGAGTGCCGACGGCTACGAGCGTGCCTGCGATGTAGAGGAACATCTGTACGACGTCTGTCCAGATGACGGCGGCCATGCCGCCCTCGAAGGTGTAGAGGAGGGTGAGCGCGGAGATGATGGCGATGGAGAGCACATCGTTGGTGCCGATGGCGATGCCGACCACGATGGAGACGGCGAAGACGCGCACTGCCTCTGCCGCGGCGCGGGTGAGGAGGAAGAGTCCGGCCGTTACCTTGTGCAGCGTGGGGCCGAAGCGCTGGTCGATGAGTTGATAGGCCGTGAGCATTTCGCCCTGAAAGTAGCGGGGGAGGAAGATGGCGGCTACTACGACTCGGCCCAGGAGGTAGCCGAGGACTACTTGAAGGAAGCCCATGTCTCCGGCGAAGGCTACGCCGGGGATGCTGATGATGGTGAGGGTGCTGGTCTCGGCGGAGACGATGGAGAGGGCGATGGCCCACCAGGGGATGCTTTTGTCGGCGAGAAAATAGTGGCGCAGCGAACGGCTGTTCGGGTCTTTGGAGTTGCGGAAGCGCAGGCCGAAGAGTGTGATCCCGATGAGGTAGGCGGCAATCAGCAGGAGATCCAGGGTGTGGAGACGTGTCGGCGCAGAGACGGCAAGCATGGTTGCAAGTGTATCGCTGGTGCCAGATATGATGGGAGGCTATGGGTTTGTTTCTGGCGATTGATGCGGGTGGGACGAAGACGCGGTGTCTGCTGGCGGATGACGAGCGGGTTCTGGGGCAGGCGGCCACGGGCAGCGTGAAGCTGATGCGGGTGGGGCAGGAGGACGCTTCGGCGCGGCTTCGGGCGATGCTGGATGAGGCGGCTTTGGTGGCTGGAGTAAAGCTTGGCGATGTGACGCGGGCTTGCATTGGACTGTCGGGGTTTTCGATAGAAGCGGTGCGGGAGTGGGCGGAGCGTGAGGTTGGAGAGCTGGTGGGCGGCAGGCTTTTGCTGTGTGGAGATGAGGAGATTGCGCTGGATGCGGCGTTCCGTGGAGGGCCGGGAGTTCTGGTGATCGCGGGAACGGGTTCGAACGTTCTGGGGCGGGCGGCGGATGGGACTCTGTATGGAGCAGGAGGGTGGGGGCCGGCGCTGGGGGATGAGGGTTCGGGGCATTGGATTGGTGTGGAGGCTTTGCGGGCCGGGGTGTGGGCTATCGATCGCGGTATCGCCACGATGTTGCTTGCTGACATACGGGAGTTCTGGGAGATTGATTCGTTGGGTGAGCTGGTTGAGAGAGTAAATATGCAACCGGCTCCTGACTTTGCGGCGCTGGCCCCGGTGGTGGCTCAATGTGCGGAGCAGGGCGATGAGATGGCTGCGGCGGTGTTGGACCGTGCGGGAGCGGAGTTGGCTGAGCAGGTGGCGCTGGTTGCGCTGAAGATGCAGGAGTCGGGTGAAGCAGGCAGCTTGAAGCTGGCTTGCACGGGGAGCGTTCTGGAGCAGATTGCGCGGGTGCGCAGTGCTATGGTGGCGGCGCTGCGGGAGTCCGCGCCGGAGATTGAGGTGATCGATGGGGTGGTCGATCCTCTGGAAGGGGCGCTTTGGCGTGCCCGGAACGATAAAGACGATAAGGCCTAGCGGGATTTCAGGGCTGTAGCTCCTTCGAGGGCGCGCATGGAGAGTCCGCGGGCGACCGAGGTGAACTCGTTGCCGGTGCGGACGCGTGGGGCGGTGAAGCGCTGCTCGAAGATGCGGCGCACGGCGGGGACGAAGCTGGTACCGCCGGTCAGGAAGACTCGATCGACTTCGTTGGCGGGGACTCCGGTGGTTTTTAAGAGATCGTCGATGGCGGTCTCGATGGAGTTGAGGTCTTCACTGATCCAGTTTTCGAACTCCGCTCGGGTTACGGGGGCTACGATGTCGAGGCTGCCGTCGCGGAAACGGAACTCGGCGGTCTCGCTGCGGGAGAGCTCTATCTTTACGCGCTGCACGGCCTGATGAAGCTGGTAGCCGAGGTCTTCCTCGACGAGGTTCATGAGGGCTTCGATTTTTTCCGGTTCCTGCGCTCTGGCGCGGGCGCTTCGCAGGATCTCGTTTACGTTGCGGGTCTTCAGGAACGAGAGGTAGTGCCAGCGCTCAAGGTTCGCGTAGATCCATGCCGGTACGGCGGGGATGATGTTGGCGGGGCGATCAGATGCCTGTGCGTAGGAGCGTTCCAGGCTGTTGGAGCCTAGCGCGGGGGAGACGAGGCGGCGCACGATGCGGGCGTCGAAGGCGTCTCCGGCGAGGCCCAGGCCGCTGTTGCCGAGGAGATCCTTTGCTGTTCGACCACGAGCGCGGACTCCGGGGCCTACGTGGATGAGGGAGAAGTCGCTGGTGCCGCCGCCGAAGTCGCCGATGAGGATGAGCTCGTCGTGGTCGAGGGTGGACTCGTAGGCGTAGGCGGCGGCGATAGGCTCCATCTCGAACTCTACGGTTTCGAAGCCGGAGTGGAGAAATGCCTGGCGCAGGCGGTCGAGGGCGAAGTCGTCGTCGGCCGTGCTGTCGGAGCCTACGAAGCGGACGGGGCGGCCTACGGTTGCGCGGCGGACGGGCTGGCCGAACTGCTCTTCGGCGCGGAGGCGCAGGTCGGTGAGGATGCGCGAGATCAGGTCTTCCACGGCGTAGCGGCGTCCGAAGACCTCTGTGCCGGTGAGGGTGCGGCTGGTGAGGTAGGACTTGAGCGACTGGATGAGGCGGCCCTTGTGCTCGGCGTCGAGGTAGTGCTCGATCGCCGAGGGGCCGGTGAAGCTCCTGATCTGGCTGCGACCTGCGTGCTTGTGCTGCTCCAGGTAGAGCACGGAGCGGAAGGACTCCGTGGTGGCCGAGGCGGTGGGGAAGCGAATCATCTCGACGGTGCCGTCGGGGAGAGCGAGCGCTATGGAGCTGTTGGTGGTTCCGAAGTCAATTCCTATTGCGGGGGCGTCATGTTGAGAATGCATGGACTCTTTAAGAGTGCCAGAGATGGGCCCCGCGATGGAACAAAGCGCTGAGGAAAACGTGTTTAACGGGTCGTGGGCGTTGCCGGAAGCGGAATTCCGAGGTCGCTGGCGCTGGGCAGGGTGTGGGTGTCGGCCCACTGCCGTTGTGCGCTGCGCAGTCGGTCGGAGCGTGCCAGCCAGATGCCTATGGTGTAGTCGTAGTGTTCGAGGATCTGGCGGAGGCCGTTGGGGCGGTTGGAGCGATACCAGGCCTGTTCGTAGAGGTCGCGGAGCAGGGAATAGGTGTTGATGATGTCCTGAAGACGTCCGTCGATGCCGTTAATGTCGGAGAGCTCGCGGGAGACGGCGGTGCGCTGCTTGCGGTCGGTGGTGGTGCGCATGTCGTAGGCGCGCTGGTAGCCGTTGGCGATTTCGTCGGCCAGTTGAAATTTAAGTCCAATCAGGTCCATGCGGCGCGCACCCAGCTCCAGTGCGTCGATGGCGTCGGTTTCGCGGAGCGCGGTGGCGGGTGAAGGGTAGGTTCGTGGTGGCTGGGATGTGGCTGGGTCGCTGGTCGGGATGGCGGTGGCCGGAGCGGCTGCACGGGCCTGCGCGATGAGGGTCAGGGCTCGTTCGGCGTGCATTCGGAGGTCGTGGGCGTAGGGACGAACTTGAGCTCCGATGCGCTGGCCGTCGGGCGACATGGGGTCGAGCCAGAAGATGCTGTTGGTGCCGTCTCCCTCCTTGGCCTGATCCTTCAGGACGGTGTGGGCGAGCATCATCTCCTTCTGGGCCTCGTTGAGGGCTCCGGTGACGTCTCCGTGGAAGACCTGGGCGTAGCTGTCCTCGAAGGCGGCGATGGAGGACTCGCCCTTCTGCCAGGCGGCGGCCGCGCCGAAGAGGATGCCGTACCAGTCCTGATTGAAGAGGCCTTCGCCGTCGTCGTTCCAGATGGTGTTGAGCTGCCCGGTGGAACCCAAACGCTGGCCGTCGGCGGTGAAGCGCTGGATGTTGTCGAGCGCGAGGTTGTTGTTGGGGTAGACCTTGCGGAAGTTGTTCACGCTGGGCGCAACCCAGGTCTCGAATCCGGCCCGCGTGAAGGGCGTCAGGAAGCGGTCATAGCCTTTGGGCTCCGGGTTATAGACCCAGGCGATGGCGATGGTCGAGTCCTTGAAGGACTGGGGAAGCGTCTTCAGAAGGTCGGGCGAGTCCTGCGCGATGTCTCCCCAGAAGAGTAGCCGTCTGCCGAGCGGCTTCAGGGCTAGGGCTATGCGTTGCAGGAAGTCGAGGTAGACAGGGGCCAGTCCGCGAGAGTCGACGTCGGCCTTGGTTCTGCCGAGTCCGAGGTCTACGGTTTCGTCGGCTCCGATGTGGAGGAAGGGGCCAGGATACAGGGCGGCCAGCTCGGTGAACATCTGGGTGATGAGGGGGATGGAACCGGGGGCGGCGGGGGCGAGCACGGTGCCGTGAGGGGTCTCGACTACGTCCTGATATTGCTCCCAGGTGAGGTTGTGGTGGAGGTGGCCGAAGGCCTCCTGCTCGGGGACGATGGTGATGTGATAGCTGCGAGCGTAGGCGACCAGCTCGGCGGCTTCGGCTGCGGTGATGCTGCCGGGAGGGGCCATCAGAGGGTTCGAGCGGTACTGCTGGGTGTGTTCGAAGTAGGGCGAGTAGAGGTTGATCTTGTACGAGGCGATGGTGCGGACCATCCGCTTCTGGAAGTCGAGCGTGGTGATGGGGCCGCGGGAGAGGTCGTCGTCGAGGCCGCGGTACTTCATCGCAGGCCAGTCGCGGACCTGAGCCTCGTGAAGGACGGCGGTTGTACCGCGTCCTTCGATGAGTTGCTTGACGGTCTGGGCTCCGTAGAAGACACCCTCGGCGGTTGCGCCGACTACGGACAGTCGGGAGGATGTGGCCTCGATGACGTAGCCCCCGGGTCGCATGGCGTCGGAGAAGTTCGCTACGGGATGGCTGGTGAGGCGGACGAGGTCGATCTCGAAGCCGTCGGTTGCTGTGGTGGCGATTCCGCGAGCGCGCATGGCGGCGGAGAGGTCATCGGCGGCGAACTGGTCTTCCGGTGGGCAGCCCTGGCAGAGGATGCGGAGTCCGCGCGGCAGGGAGAGATTCGCTACGGGCTTTACCTCGCGGGGAAGAGGGACCAGCTTCAGCGTGGACTGGTTCAGGGGGGACTGGGCTGAGGCAAGAGCCGGGGCGAAGGCGGAGAGAGCGAGCAGGGCAGCAGCGGTCCGTAAGCGGCACATGCAGATAACGGTACATGAGCGCGGTGCGCCCCGGCCATTCCGAGCTACAGAAGAGCGATGAAACAGTATGCGTGCAGTATGTAAATTTTCGGAAAAAATCACGCGGCGCGTGTGATGAAAAGACGATGAATTTGCCCGGGAATTCAGTGATTTCTTCATGAATCCGCCGCAAATTCTTTCTCTGTTCATATCGCTTTGGAACGATGACTGAAAGAGCAAAGGGAGGAAATCGTCATGGGTTAGTACAGCCCGGTTGATTCTCCTTGTTGTCCTTCTGCCTTTTCAAATCTTGCGAGGTTCCATGACGAAGCAACTACAAGCGACTATGGCAGCGATATTGGTCATCAGTTCCATATCGTTACAAGCGCAGACGAGCACCGCAACGGCCATGACGAAGAAGAAGGCTGTTGCGAAGAAGGTCGTGCAGAAAAAGGCCCCTGTCGAAACAGCAACCGAGCGTCAGATCCGTGAACTGCGGGAGCAGATGGCGAGCCAGCAGTCGCAGATCGACGCTTTGAAGCAGGCGAATGCCGACCAGGCTGCCAAGCTTACCGCGGCGCAGCAGGCAGCGCAGAACGCAGAGTCTGCCGCCTCCAGCGCGTCCGCGAAGGCCGACGGTCTTAGCTCCAGCGTCTCCAGCAATGCCGACTCCGTAACCGCTCTGAGCAGCTCCGTGACCGACCTCAAGTCGAGCACCGCCGGTATGGCCCAGACGATCAGCGATGCGAAGAAAGAGATCGCCGACTCTCTCGAGTCGCCGCTTGCGATTCACTACAAGGGTGTCTCGATCACGCCGGTTGCGTTCTTCGCGTTTGAAGGTGTGAACCGCACCCGCTCGATCAACTCGGACATCAACACTCCGTTCAACACGACTCCGTACCCCGGCGCTGCACAGGCCCACACGACCGAGCTGAACTTCTCCGGCCGTCAGAGCCGCGTTGGCGCCCTGTTCCAGGCCAACACGGGCAGCCTGAGGCTTGCGGGCTACGTCGAAGCCGACTTCCTCGGCACCGGCGTTACCAGCAACAACAACCAGAGCAACAGCTACGTTCTGCGTCAGCGTCAGATCTGGGGTCAGGCGACGACCAAGAGCGGATTCAGCGTCACCGGCGGTCAGATGTGGTCGCTCGTTACCGAGACCAAGACCGGCGTCGACAACCGCACGGAAGTTCTGCCGGCGACCATCGATCCTCAGTACCACGTTGGTTTTAGCTGGACGCGTAACGCGGCGATCCGCTTCTCGCAGAAGGCCGGTATCTTCACCGGCGCTCTGGCGCTCGAAAATGGCCAGACTGTGGGCCTGACCAACACCAACGGCAACACGAACTACTTCATCGGCGGTGCGGGTACGAACGCTGGTCTGTACAACCTGACCACCAACTACACGAACAACGTCGCTCCTGACCTGGTCGTGAAGGTGACGGCGGACCCGAAGGGCATGGGTCACTACGAAATCGGCGGCATCGCCCGCTGGTTCCGCGACCGCTACTACCCCAACGCGACGTATAACGGGGTCACCGGCGCACCGGCCACGCCTTCGGTTGCTGGCGCGAGCAACAACACCAAGGTTGGCGGCGGCTTCTTCGCCAATGCCCGCTTCCCGGTAACGCACTTCGCCGACTTCGGTCTCCACCTGATGGGTGGTACGGGCGTGGGCCGCTACGGCACTTCGCAGCTCGCCGACGTTACGGTTCACCCGGACGGCACGCTGGAGCCGATCAAGAACTGGCAGGGTTTGATCTCTCTCGATACACACCCCACCAAGAAGCTTGACGTCTTCTTCTACGCCGGTACCGAGTACGCGCAGCGCACGACCTACCTGAGCACGGTTGGCGCGAGCACGGGCAAGCTGGTTGGTTATGCTCCTGTGACCAGCTCGAACGCCGGTTGCGGCATTGAGACGCTGCCCACCTCGACCGGTAACGGTCTGGCGGGTGCGAACCCCTACAACCCCGGCACTCCGGCTAACTGCCTCGGCGCGACCCGCGTCGTGCAGGAAGGCACGATCGGCTTCACGTATCGCGCTTACAACAGCCCGAAGTACGGACGCCTCCAGTATCAGGGTGCGTATAGCTACCTTGATCGCGTGGCGTGGACCGGCGTGGGTGGAGCTCCCAAGGCCACCAACGGAATGGTCTTCTGGGGTATGCGTTACTACATCCCGTAGACTGAACTGCTTTCCCTGCGAGAGGCGCCCTTTGGGGCGCCTCTCGTGTTTTGTGCCTCTCGTTTGCGTGTTGGTGCGGGTATCGGACGGTTATGAGAAAGAGTTAGACAGTTCATAAGTGGTGGGACCAATTTTTGATACTCTGCTAGGGGCTGAAGAAGCTCAGTCACTGATCTGCTGTAAGGGGACACGAGATGATGCTTGATGAGAACCGGCTGTTTTCTGCGGATAGCGCTTCGCGCTCGATTGCCGCCAGGCTGTATGAGAAGGTGCGCGACCTGCCCATTATCTCGCCGCATGGACATACCGATCCCCGGTGGTTTGCCGAAGATACGGCCTTTCCTGATCCGGCGGCGTTGCTGATCCAGCCGGACCACTACATCTTCCGGATGCTGTATTCGCAGGGAGTGTCTCTGGAGTCGCTGGGGGTTCCGCAGGTGGATGGAGGCCAGAAGGCCGATCCGCGCGAGGTGTGGAGGATTTTTGCGAGGCACTACTACCTGTTTCGCGGGACGCCTACGCGGCTTTGGCTGGACTATGCCTTTGCAAACCAATTCGGCTTGCAGGAGAGGCTGGGGCCGGAGAATGCTGACCAGTTCTATGACGCGATCTCAGCTAAGTTGCAGACGCCGGAGTTCCGGCCGCGAGCCCTGTTCGACAGCTTCAAGATTCAGGTTCTGGCTACGACCGACTCGCCGCTGGATTCTCTGGAATTTCATCAGAAGATCAAGGATTCGGATTGGAAGGGGCGGGTGATTCCTACGTTCCGGCCCGATCCGGTGGTGGATGCGGACTTTATTGGGTTTTTGGACAACATCAGGAAGCTGGGGGAGATTACCGGCGAGAATATCGGCACGTACAAGGGCTATTTGAACGCTCTGCGGAGCCGCCGGGCTTTCTTCAAGTCGATGGGGGCTACGGCTACGGATCATGGGCATCCTACGGCGTTGACGGCGGATCTTGATGCGGATACGGCGGCTTCTCTGTATGGGCGGATTCTTTCGGGGCGGTCGGTGCCGGAGGAGCAGGAGATCTTCCGGGCGCAGATGCTGACGGAGATGGCGGGGATGTCGGTGGAGGATGGGCTGACGATGCAGCTTCATCCGGGGTCGATACGGAACCATAACCAGGTGGTCTACGACAAGTTCGGGCGGGACAAGGGCGCGGACATTCCTTCTCCTACGGACTATGTGCGCGGGCTAAGGCCGCTGCTGAATAAGTATGGGAACGATTCGCGGTTGACGCTGATCCTGTTCACGCTGGATGAGACGTCGTACTCGCGGGAGTTGGCTCCGCTGGCGGGACACTATCCCGCATTGCGGCTGGGGCCGCCGTGGTGGTTCCATGACTCGCCGGAGGGGATGATGCGGTTCCGGGAGCAGGCTACGGAGACGGCGGGTTTCTACAACACGGTGGGGTTCAACGACGATACGCGGGCGTTTCTGTCGATTCCGGCGCGGCATGACGTGGCGCGGAGGGTAGACTGCGCGTTCCTCGGCAGGCTGGTGGCGGAGCACCGGCTGGAGGAGGCGGAGGCGTTTGAGGTGATTGAGGATTTGACGGTGAATCTGGTGAAGAAGGCTTATAAGCTTTGAAGGACTTAGGGTTAGCTGAAACAGCTAACCCTAAGCCTTAATCTTTGAAGCGGGCCTGGTAGGCCCACAGGCCGAGGCCGGGGTTGGAGATGTAGAAGATCTCTTCGCCGTCTATGGTGTTCCAGCCGTCCTGCAGGGTTTCCGGATTGTACTTTCGGGTCATTTCGGCGAGGTCTCCGTACTCGAAGTGGACGGATTCGATCTCTTCGCGGGTCAGGTGGCCGGGGCAGTAGCGGATGGTGAAACGGCCTTCGCTGCTGCCGTGGATGAGGTGGGCGGCGGCGCTCAGGTTTCCGGCTAGCGTGGGGTCTTGTTTGACGTATTCGAGGGTTTTTGGCGTACCGCAGTAGCCGTATTTGCGGATGAGCTTGTCGATGGCGGCGTCTTCGCCGAACTCGTGGACGCCGGGGGCTAGGACGATGAGCTCGGCGTTGTCGGCTAAGGCCATGCGGGTGCGGTAGATACTTTTGTTGCCTAGCCAGGTGCTCTTGAACTCTTTGGGATCGAGGAAGACTACCGCTTTTTTAATTTCGCGGTCCATCATCTGGAAGTTCACCTTTAAGCTTAGTGCCGCAGCTTGTTCAAAACAATCGTGATCGTCGCCTACGAACAGACCGCGGATGACTAGTTTCCCGGCCTGGTTTTTGCCGACTACGGTGAGGGCGTAGACGAGTGGGAGGTCGGTGGCGAAGTGGTCGCTGGCGTAGTTGAGGATGCGGCGGACGGGGGTGTCGGCGCGGCCCATCATGCGCTCCATACCGTAGACGGCTCCGAGGAAGTGGCTGCGGTGGATGCCGAGGGGGCCGCCGGTTCCGATGAAGATGTTCTTGTTGAAGTTTGCCATGCCAACTACTTCATGAGGAACGACTTGTCCTATGGATATGATGAGGTCGTGGCCGCCGTTCTTGATGAGCTTGTTGACCTGCGCGGGCCAGGTGTAGTCGAGCTTGCCCTCGCTGACCTCGTGCATGTAGGAGCCGGGGACTTCGCCGAGGGTGACGATGTCGTTGCGCCAGTCGTGTATACGAAAGAGGCTGGTGGGAGTGCGGCCGAACATGGCTGCGATCTCGGTTTCGGTCATTGGCTTATGGGTGCCGAGGGCGGGGAGGACGTCGGTGAGGGCGTCGCCGTAGTGCTGCCAGACCATCTCGGTGAGAGTCCCGCTCTGGGAGTGCATCCGGGTGAAGTCGGGGGGGACGGCGAGGACTTTGTGGCGGGGGCCCAGCTTGTCGAGGGCCTGGGAGAGATTGGAGCGTACCTCTTCGAGGGACATCTCGGTGGTGGGGGAGCCGGAGGCGAAGTAGGTGCTCATGGGAGTTGATCTTACTCCGGCGAGGGTGGGGCTGGCATCTTTTTGGCCGGACCAATAGTCGGCGTCACGAATCGAAGGCGTAACGAGGATCAAAGGGATAAGAGAGGATTGGGGAGTGATGATTTGGGGTTTGGGGAGTCTTTTGGGGTAGGGGTTCTGGGGAGGGGTTATGCGGGTGGGTTTGGTTGGGGTGGTTCTGGTGGTGGGGGCTTTGGCGGCGCAGGCGCAAGGGGTGGCTCGGCCTCAGTTTGATGCGTTTGAGGTGGCTATGATCAGGCCGGTGGAGCATGATGCCAAGGGCGGACGGTTCCTGGTGATGCAGGGGACGGACCGGTTTGTGGCGAAGGACTACACGCTGAAGCTGCTGATTGCGGCGGCTTATGATCTGAATCCGCGGACGGTATCGGGTGGGCCGGGGTGGATGGATGCGGAGCACTTTGATATTACGGCGGTGACTCCGGGAGGGGTGAAGCCTACGCGGGCGGAGCAGATGGCGATGCTGCGGAGCCTGCTGGTGGAACGGTTTCGGCTGGCGTTTCATCGGGAGGAGAAGGAGTTTTCGATTTATCGGCTGGAGGTGGGGAAGGGTGGGGCGAAGCTGAAGGAGAGTGCGGCGGCGGTGGATGCTCCGTCGCAGTTGGTGAGCGTGGTGTATCCGCAGAAGATGGTGCTGCCGGCGCGGAATGTGTCGATGGGGGACTTTGTGGCGATGTTGCAGCGGGCAGTGCTGGATCGGCCGGTGGTGGACAAGACGGGGTTGATGGGGCGGTATGACTTCGATTTGGAGTGGGCTCCGGATGAGACGCAGTTTGGAGGAGAGGTGCCGGTGGCTAAGGATGCGGCTGCGCCTTCGTTTTTTACGGCGGTTACGGAACAGCTTGGGTTAAGAGTGGAGGCTACAAAGGGGATGGTGTCGGCTTTAGTGGTGGATCGGGCGGAGCGGCCTTCTGCGGATTAAAAGGCCTCGGGGTGGAGAATGTGTTGGATTTTCGCTGCCGCGAAAATTGCCCACCTTAGCGACGATAAAGCCGTCGCGAAGATGGGGCACCCGGTCTTGTGGCGCGACGATGAGGCTGCTGCATGGGGGACTCGGTCTTTGCGGGGGGAGTTGCCAATCGTGATTTGTGTCGGTATGCTGGGACGGCTGTGAATTGGTTAGACCAATTGAAAATCTGAAAAAAGGGTGTGGCATGAGTGCTGGGTTGAAGCTTCCTAAGTTTTCCGTGGGTGTGGGTGACCGGTTTGCGCATCAGGCGAAGGCGCAGTTGAAGGCTTGTGTGATGGCGGAAGAGGCCGGGGTGGAGGTGGTTCCGGTTTGGAACAAGTCCAACCGGGAGCACACGATTATTGGCTCTGAGCCCAGCACGACGCGGGCGGCGGCGGATGCGGCGGTGAAGGAGCTGAGGTGGACGAAGCCCTACTTCGTGGATGCCGACCACATCAATTTGAAGACGGTGGAGCGGTTTCTGGCGCCGTCGGACTTCTTTACGCTGGACGTGGCGGAGATGATCGGCAAGCCTGCGGATGCAGCGGATGTGGCGGCGTTTGTGGGGCGGCATCCGGAGCTGGTGGGCACGGTGACGATTCCGGATATTGCGGAGCCGTTCAAGACGGATGCGGCGTTTGTGACTGGTGTGGCGAACAAGTTTCTGGCGGCGGTGCAGGACGCGGGCCGGATCTATCGGTTCCTGGTGGAGAAGAAGGGCGAAGGGAAGTTTGTGCCGGAGGTCTCGATGGATGAGACCGACCTGCCGCAGACGCCGGTGGAGCTGCTGATTATTCTGGCGGCGATTGCGGATGAGAAGATCCCGATCCAGACGATTGCGCCGAAGTTTACGGGGCGGTTCAACAAGGGTGTGGACTATGTGGGCGATGTGGCGCAGTTTGCCAAGGAGTTCAACGAAGACCTGGCTACGATTGCGTTTGCGGTGAAGACGTATGGGCTGCCGGAGAATTTGAAGCTGAGTGTTCACTCGGGGTCGGACAAGTTCTCGATCTACGCGGCGATTCATGAGGCAGTGAAGCGGTTTGATGCGGGCGTTCACCTGAAGACCGCTGGGACTACGTGGCTGGAAGAGTTGATCGGGCTGGCGGAGGCGGGCGGCGATGGGCTGGCTCTGGCCAAGGATGTTTATGCCGAGGCGTTTGCGCATCGCGAAGAGCTTTGCGGGCCTTATGCGACGGTGATCGATATTGACCCGGCGAAGCTGCCTGCTCCGGAAGAGGTGCAGGGATGGTCGAGCGAGCAGTTTACTTCGGCTTTGCGGCACGACCAGAGCAATGCGGCTTATAACGCCAGCCTGCGGCAGTTGCTGCATGTGGGGTTCAAGATCGCGGCGAAGATGGGCGATCGGTACATCAAGGCTCTGGAGGCGAATGAGGACGTGGTGGCTAAGAATGTGACTCTGAATCTGTTTGAGAGGCATATCAAGCCGGTGTTTTTGGGGCTTTGAGGCTTCGAAAGAAGTTAAGGTGAGTGGAGAGTTGCGGAATACAGAGGGCTCTCCACTCCGCTTCGCTTCGGTCGAGATGACATGCATTTTGGGGCAGGGTGAGAAGTAACGATTGGGCGTTGGAGGACGTTTCACGGAATGATTGTGGTGCTGATGGGGGTTACGGGGTCGGGGAAGACTACGATCGGCGAGCTGCTGGCGGCGCGGGTGGGCGCGGAGTTTGCGGATGCGGATGATTATCACTCGGCGGCGAACAAGGCGAAGATGGCGGCGGGGCATCCTTTGAACGATGAGGACAGGCAGCCGTGGCTGGAGACGCTGAATGGCGTGTTGCGCGGGTGGTTTGCTGATGGGAAGAGCGGGGTGCTGGCTTGTTCGGCGTTGAAGGCGCGGTATCGGGAGACGCTGGCGGCGGAGATGCCGGAAGGGACGGTACAGTTTGTGCTGCTGGAGGGCTCGCGGGAGCTGATTGCGGAGCGGCTGGCGCACAGGAGGCATGAGTATATGAATCCGCAGTTACTGGAGAGCCAGTTTGCGACGCTGGAGGCTCCGGCGGATGCGGTGCGGGTGGTGAATGACAAGTCTCCGGAGCTGGTGGTGAAGGGGATTCTGGAGAAGGTTTCGCAGGGCTAGGCGATGTTTTCTGGAATCGATGTATTTTTTCTGGAGGACATAGACTGGGGAAGAAGGGCATACCCCAGGGAGACCCAAGGCTGAAGCCTTGGGCTACCTAGAGGCAGAAGCAAAACGGAGTAGATGGTTTAGGGAGGATTGGTTCGATGGGAAAGTCGTTGTTTGATTTGACGGGTAAGACGGCGGTGGTGGTGGGCGGTACTTCGGGGATTGGGCTGGCGATGGCGGTAGGGCTGGCGGAGGCGGGCGCGGATGTGGTGGCGAGTTCGCGGCGCGCGGAGCAGGTGGACGAGGCGGCGAAGGCGATTGAGGCGGCGGGGCGGCGGACGCTGCGGATTACGTCGGACGTGGGAGACCGGGCTTCGCTTCAGGCTCTGCTGGACGGGGCGGTGAAGGAGTTCGGGAAGGTGGATATTCTGGTGAACTCCGCGGGGAAGATCAAGCGGGAGCCTACGTTGACGGTGTCGGAGGAGACGTGGGACGACATCATGAACACGAACGTGACGGGGACGCTGCGGGCTTGCCAGATCTTCGGCGAGCACATGCTGGAGCGCGGGTATGGGAAGATCATCAACATCGCTTCGCTGAATACGTTTGTGAGCCTGAAGGAAGTGACGGCTTATGCGGCGAGTAAGGCGGCGGTGGGGGCGCTGACGAAGTCGCTGGCGGTGGAGTGGAGCTCGCAGGGAGTGACGGTGAATGCGATCGCTCCGGGGGTGTTTCGGACGGCGCTGAACCAGAAGCTGCTGGATGAGAGCGAGCGGGGCAAAGAGCTGAGGATGCGGACGCCGATGGGGAGGTTCGGGAAGACGGAGGAACTGGTGGGATCGGCGATCTTTCTGGCCAGCGATGCCTCGGCGTTTGTTACGGGGGAGATTCTGGTGGTGGATGGCGGGTTTCTGGCTAGCGGGGTGAATCAGTAAACGGCGTAACGGTGATAAAAGGGATAAAGGCGGATAAGAGCTGATTTTAAAAAGCGGATGACCGCGGATTTTCACGGACTTGAAAGACAAGAACGGATTTTAAAGACAAAACGGATGAAAGGCTGTTGGAGCCTTTCATCCGTTTTTATCTTTTTGATCTGGGGTCGTTTGGTTTTATCTGGCTATGGAACCGGCTGATCCGGGTGTTCTTGGAGTTTGTCTGGGGGATTGCCTTGGGGTTCTGCCTCTGGGGGTGTACTTGGGGGGCAGAATGGCGGGGTAGAGGACTGCGAGGTTCGGGGGGACTATGGTGAGGAAGAGCAGGAAGATGCCTACTACCTCGGAGATGTGCAGCATGTGGTGGATCCGCAGGATGTAGGCCAGCAGAGCGAGTGCGACAAGGGTTAGGACGATAACGGCAGAAGCCAGGGGTTTAGCCCAGGGTTTGTCACTGTTCGGAAGCATCTCAGACCTCCTTCTTTAGTGCGTGTCTGTTTCAGCTCTCTTTATTAGATGCACGCGCGATCAGTACGGCAGTGTATGCCGCGCCGAAGCCATTGTCTATATTCACGACCGTGACGTTGGGAGAACAGGAGTTGAGCATTCCGAGGAGGGCTGCGGCCCCGTCGAAGCTGGCTCCGTAGCCTACGGAGGTGGGAACGGCGATGACGGGGACGCCTACGAGTCCGCCGACGACCGAGGGGAGTGCGCCTTCCATGCCGGCGCAGACGATGACTACGTCGGCGGTGGCGAGGGTTTCGCGCTGGGAGAGGAGGCGGTGGAGTCCGGCTACGCCTACGTCGTAGAGGCGGGAGACGCGGGCGTTGAAGAGCTCGGCGGTGACGGCGGCCTCTTCGGCGATGGGCTGGTCGCTGGTTCCGGCGCTGAGGATGGCGATGTGTCCGCGAGTGGGGGCGGCGGGGGACTGGCGGAGGGTGATGGCTCGGGCGCGGGGGTGGTAGATGGCGGCAGGAGTGAGGGCGAGGACGGCTTCGGCGGTGGGCTCACTGGCGCGGGTGGCTAGTACGTCGGTGCCGTTGGCGGCCATGCGGGCGAAGATTTCGGCGGTCTGGTCGGGGGATTTGCCCTGGGCGTAGATGACTTCGGGGAGCCCGATGCGGAGGCCGCGATGGTGGTCGATGCGGGCGTGGCCTATGTCTTCGTAGGGAAGATGGGCGAGGCGTTTCGCGGCCTGATCGGGTGAAATCTCACCTCGTTCAACGCTTGCCAATAATTCCAAGAGAGATGCTGAGTTCATCTTTTCACCAACTATTTTGCGGAGAAAGGCGCGTAAATTTGCTTGTTATCCGCAAGATATAGCTCAATAAAATCTGTAAAAGTATTAGCTGCGACTATGAAATTAGTTCCACCCAGAACGACGATTAAGCCGCCATCATTTTTGTTTGCTGACAAACGAACCGCATACGCCCAGCATGAGATCAGATAGTCGGCAAAGATAAAAAACTCCTCTGGTTTGAACCATGAAGGTGTGTTTTTAGGAATTACCCAATCGCTTTCATCCCAAGCCTTCAATTTATCGAGCGGATAAAATTCGAAGATTTGTGCATCACCATTCTCGACAGTGCCATTTAGCTCCAACAGATAATTTCGGAAATCCGTTGGCAGTTGGATGCTTTTTGCTTGTTCAAAGCCGCGTACTTCATCCTCACTCGCAGGGATGGAGCGGCAATTTTCTTTATCCCACTTCTTTTTTAGATCATCCAACATCATCGCGATTCATTTGGCTCGTAAAAGGCAGCAGTTCTGCAGCAGGCTGGATTTCTACTAGAGTCTGGTTCATGGAGCCGGAGCGGTAGCCCTGGGTGTCGAGGGCTATGTAGAGGAAGCCGAGGGGGCGCAGGGCGCTGGTGATGCGGTCGAGCATGTTGAGGGAGAGGGCGGCGGGTAGCTCGGGGCGGGCGATCTCGATGCGGGCTAGTTCGCCGTGGTGGCGGACTCGGACTTGCTGGAAGCCGAGGGTGTGGAGGGCCTCTTCGGCTTGCTCGACTTGCAGGAGATTTTCGCGGGTGACGGGGCGGCCGTACTCGATGCGGGAGGAGAGGCAGGCGGAGGCGGGCTTGTCCCAGATGGAGAGATTGGCTTGGCGGGCGAGGGTGCGGATCTCGGATTTGGTGAGTTGCGCTGTTACCAGCGGGGCTACGGCGTGGTGTTGGGCGGCGGCCTGCTGGCCGGGGCGGAACTCGCCGCGGTCGTCGAGGTTCATGCCGTAGGCGATGTGACGGAAGCCCAGCTCGATGCGGGCCTGCTCCATACGGGTGAAGAGTTCGTCTTTGCAGTGGAAGCAGCGCTGGGAGTCGTTGCGCTGGTAGTCGGGGCTGTCGAGTTCGCTGGTGTAGAGGATTTTGACGGGGATGCGGTGGTCGGCGGCGAAGGCGAGGGCGGCGGCCAGCTCGGCTCGGGGGAGCGAGGGGGAGTCGGCTATGACGGCCAACATGTTTTCGCCGAGGGTCTGGTGGGCGGCGAAGGCGAGGAAGGCGGAGTCGGCTCCGCCGGAGTAGGCGACGAGGAGGGAGCCTAGCTCGTGCAGGGTGTTGCGGAGGCGCTCGTATTTTTGGGCTAGAGGCATCTTCACCCTGAATTGTAGGCCAAAAGGCGTAACGGTGATCAAAGGGATAAAAGCTGATAAGAGCGGATTTTTTGAATTACGACCGTGGATTTTGGGGATTTTCGCGGATTTAAAAGACAAAGGCGATTTAAAGGCAAATGCGGGATTAAAGGCAAAGACAAGAACAAAAACAAGAGCAAACGCAGATTCCCTTCGGGAATGACAAGCCAAAAAACAGGCAACAGCAAGAACAAACAACGGCAAGAGCAAGGGCTTATGGTCTGGGTTGGGTGATCCAGAGCAGAGGCTGGCGGATGGGGAAGGTTTGCTGGAGGTCGGGGATGGTGGTGTCGGCGGGGAGGGTTTGCCAGAGGTCGGCGTATTCGGGGCGGTTGTAGGCTCGGGCAGCGAAGAGCAGGGCTGGGCGGCGGAGAGGGAGGTCTTTGAAGTGTTCGGTGTCGGCTGGGTAGGGCCAGCGGCCTCGGTCGGCTATGTAGGGGACGTGGCGGGCGATGGCGGGACGGATGCCGGGGCCATCCTGCAGGTCGTAGTTCCAGAGGCTCTCGAAGGGAGTGGAGAGGAGGAGGCAGATGGCGGTGAGCATGTCGAGGTTGAAGAGGGAGTTGCGGTAGGGGGCGGGCGTGGTGAGCTCGTGGGGGAAGAGGCCTTCGTAGCTGATCTGGGTGCGGAGGGTGGAGGTTTTGAAGCGTTGGCGAAGCTCGGTGAGGGCGGCTTCGTTGGCGGGGCTGAGGCGGGCTATGGCGGCGGCTTGCAGGAGCCAGGCGGTGGCGTGGTGGCTCTTGTCGTCTCGAGCCAGACCGGCCTGACGGGAGGTGTTGAGCCAGAGGGCGTAGTCGTTGAACCACTGGTGGAGGGTCTTGTGGTCTTCGAGAGTGAGGGAGTCGGACGAGGTGAGGAAGGAGATGCTTTGGACGATTTCGGAGAGGGGGACGGCCTGGGTGATGCCTTCGTTGCGGGCGGTTTGGGTGCTGGTTGGGGCGGTTGGGATGGTGTGGGCGTAGGTGAGGCTGGGCGTCATGCGGGTGTTGGGGGTGATGAACCATGCCTTCAGGTGCTCGGCGGCTTGGGTTGCGTAGCGTTGGTTATGGGTGAGGGTGTAGGCGGCGGTGAGGGCGGGGACTTGGATGCCTAGCTGGAGGAGGGCGTCGCGGTGGGCGGGGAAGGTGTCGGTGGAGTAGAAGTCGTGCAGGGTGCCGGGGCTTTGCGGGGCGGGGATGGTGGTGATGGGAGTGGGCGGTTGGGCTAGGGCTGTGTCGGCGGCGCGGAGGATGCGGTCGTGGTCGATGAGGGCTACGTTGGGGTGCGAGGTGGATTGGGCGAGCAGGTGTGGAGAGAGCAGAAGAGCGGGGGCGCGGAGGCAGAAGTTGCGGCGCGTGGTCGGCATGGGAATGGCCTTCTGCCGGGAAAGATATCATGCTGGGCGATTGCGGTTGTCATCGGAATGGTCATCGAAATTCATGTGCTTCGAGACGGTAAGATGGGGATGTGCGAGTCTCTTCTGTTCGATCTCTGAGTTCAGTTTTTTGTGGATTGTTTTTTTGTGGCGCTATGGCGTCGGCGCAGGATGCAACGGTGCGGGTGTGTGTGCGCGATGAGCAGGGCGCTCCGGTGGCGGGAGCCCGGGTGGCTGCTGCGGCAACGGCGGCGGATGGCTGCGTGGATGTGGCTGGTGGCGGACAGACTTCTGTGGATGTGGTGAAGGACGGGTTTGCCCGGCAGGCGGTTCGGCTGGGTGGTGGTTCGGCGGCTGGTGGAAGCACGGTGGATGTGGTGTTGCGGGTGGCTGGTTTGTCGCAGACCGTGCAGGTGACGGCGGCCCGGGTGCCGCTGGCTCTGGATGCGAGCGCGAGCAGCGTGCGGACGATGACGGGGGAGCAGTTGAAGGAGGCTCCGGGGTTCTCGCTGGATGACTCGCTGCGGCAGGTGGCTGGGTTTCAGTTGTTCCGGCGGACGAGCTCCTGGGTGGCGAACCCTACTACGGTGGGGACGTCGATGCGTGGGCTGGGATCGACGGCGGTGAGCAGGACGCTGGTGTTGAGCGATCAGCAGCCGTTGAACGATGCGTATGGCGGGTGGATTCACTGGGACGAGATTCCTTCGCTGGCGATGCGCGAGGTGGAGCTGATGCGCGGAGGGGCCTCGGATTTGTATGGGTCGAGCGCGATTGGGGGCGTGATCGACGTGGTGCCGGTGGTGCCGGAGAAGTTTGGCTATGCGCTGAACCTGGCGGGGGCCACGAAGGACACGTCGAACGTGGAGGGGATGGCCACGGCGGCGAAGGATGGCTGGAGCGGTCTGGGGGCGGTGAGCCTGTTCCGGACGGGCGGGTACATTCTGACGGCTCCGCAGTTTCGCGGGCCGGTGGATACGGCTTCGAACGTCCACTCGCAGAGCGGGCGGCTGGAGCTGCGTCGGGCGGTGGGCAGTGAGGGCGACGTGTTTGTGCGGGGCAATCTTCTGAATGAGGCCCGCAGCAATGGAACCGTGTTGCAGAACAATGGCGTGCGGATCTGGCGGTATACCGCTGGCGGCGACTGGAACGATGCGGCGGCGGGGCGGTTTCTGGTGCGGTTCTATGGGACGAACCAGAAGTATCGGCAGAGCTTTACTTCGGTGAATGCTACGCGGACCTCGGAGAAGTTGACGGGGTTCCATGTCGATCCGGCGCAGCAGGTGGGCGGTGCGGTGCAGTGGGGCAAGAGCTACAAGGTTTGGACGCTTGTTGCAGGCGCCGATGTGCTGGACACGCGGGGGACGGACGCGGACCAACTGGGTGCGACGAGTCTGAGCGCGCGGCAGCGGGGCGAGGGTGTTTATGGCGAGGCGCTATGGCAGCCGAAGAGCTGGTCGATTGCGTTCTCGTCGCGGTTCGATCACTTCAGCAGCTTCGACGCGAAGCAGGTGGGCGGGACTCCGCAGCCTTTGCCGGGGATTGATGAGAAGGTCTTCGATCCGCGTCTGGGCGTGGTGAAGAAGTTCAAGTGGGTGTCGCTGACGGGGTCGGCGTTCCGGGCGTTCCGTGGGCCTTCGCAGAACGAGTTATATCGGCAGAGCCAAGTGGGACAGCAGGTTACGCTGGCGAACTCGCAGCTACGGGCGGAGCGGGCTACGGGGTTCGAGTTTGGCGGGCTGGTGAATGCGCGACGGTTCGGGTCGGTGCGGGGGAGCTACTTCTGGACGCAGGTGAACAGGCCGGTGGCGGCGGTGACGATCTCGACTACGGCTACGAGCCAGTTGCTGCAACGGCAGAACCTGGGGCAGCTTGAGAGTCGTGGGTTGACGGCGGAGTGGGAGGTCCGGCCCTGGCGGTTCGTCTCGGTGACGGGCGGGTACCAGTTCGCGGTTTCGACGGTGACGAAGTATCAGGCGGACGCGACGCTGGTGGGGAAGTGGACGCCGCAGGTGCCACGGAACTCGGCTACGTTGCAGGCGCGGTTCGAGAAGGCGAAGTGGGGCGTGTTGAGCTTCGATCTGCGGGGCAATGGGCACCAGTTCGACGATCAGGCGAACCAGTATCGGCTGGCGGGATATGGGCAACTGGATTTGTATGCGGAGCATACGTTCTGGCGCGGATGGAAGATCTATAGCTCGGCGCAGAATGTGACCAATACGACGATCCAGGCGGGGAAGACTCCGCTGCTTACGCTGGGTACGCCGCGGATTGTGATGGCGGGGATTCGAATTCACTAGTCACGGATACATGGAAGAGGCGTAACGGTGATCCAAGGGATAAAAGCTGATAAGAGGGATTTTTTTGTTGGGGCTTCGTAGGGCTTCGCTCCATGGGAGTTGATTGTTCGACCGCGGATTTTTGGGATAAGAACGGATTTAAAAGCTGTTTCAAGGCTTTGATCGGTTTTTATCCTTTTTATCCGCGGTCGTTTTGATTGGTGATTATTCGGCGGCTAGTTCTAGCAGGCCGGTTCGAGGGGAGTCGTACTTGTGGCGGTCGGTGAGGCGGCCGAAGGTGGTGTCGAGCAGGCGCTGCATCTTGGCGGCGGCTCCGGCCACGGCGGCTTCCAGGTCGGTGGCGTCGTTGGTGGCGGTTAGGGAGTGGTAGTGACGCGGACGGGCTTCGATGAGGCAGCGCTGGCCCGGATGGATGGCACGCTTGTCGCCGGTCTCGTTGGTGAGATGCACCTCGATGCGGGTGAGCTGATGCTCGTAGCGGTTGAGGATGCGTTGGACTTCGGATTCGAGCAGAGTGGATAGTTTGGCGTGCATGGTGATGTTCCTGTCGCTGTGGATCTGGATCTTCATGCTTGCTCCCTTTCCTGTTGCCTGAAGTGCCTGCGGTTGGGACCGCTTGATTCTCCGGATTCTATGCCGGAATTTGGTTTTCGTCTCCTCCCTCTTTTGGGTTAGACGCAGGTGAGTACGGGAGGGTGGGTGTGGGATGCTCTGGTCGAAGTGTTGCTTTGAGATTGCGTTGTATGATTCTCGCAACTCGTTGGGGGGCCTGAGGATGATGGACCGTTGGGTGCGTAGATGGGAGAAGCTGCTGTTCGTCGCTGGGTTGTGGGTGGCGTGGACGACGGTGGGGTGGTCTCAGGCGACTGCGCCTTCGTTTGAAGTTGCATCGGTTCGGATGAGGACTGAGGGGAATGGAGGATTTTCAGTCAGCCCATCGGGTGCGGCCCGGTTTACGGCGACGAATGTCTCCATCAATTTTTTGATTGCGGTGGCCTATAACGTCGATGTGAACCAATTGATTGGTGCTCCGAAGAGGGGTGATGAACAGTTGTATAGCGTGGACGCGAAGCCGGAGGGCGATGTTGGATTGACCTATGAACAGTTGGAGCCACTGCTGCAAAACTTATTGGCGCAACGCTTCGCGTTGAGTGTTCATCACGAGAAGAAGGATGTGAAAGGGTATGCGATGGTGGTTGCGAAGGGAGGAGCGAAGCTTGAGGCTAGCAAGGCTCCTTCTTCTTCGATGGGATATATCTTTGCAAATGGGCTGCGGGTGCCGAGCACATCGATACATGACTTCACAGCGATGCTGGCGCACCCGGTTGGACGGCCCGTTGTGGATAAGACCGGGATTACGGGGAGCTACAGCATCAATCTGAAGTTTGCGCCGGAGGGAGCGGCGGATTCGGAGCTGCCTTCGATCTTCACCGCTCTGGAGGAGCAACTGGGGTTGAAGCTGCAACCTGCAAGTGTGCCGAGGGACTTTTTGGTGATCGATCATGTGGAGAAGGTGCCTACGGAGAATTAGCGGGTAGGTTTCTTTACTCGTTGCGATGACTCGCATTTTAAATTTTGGATAGCTGATTGGCTAAGTTGTCGTATGCTCTGGTTCATGCATACATTCAGGGCGGGTCTCTTTTCTGCGGCGGTTTTTGTGGCGTTGCTTGGCGGGGTTGCTGGTTGGGCGCAGGCGGCTAAGGATGGGGTTGTGTTGCCTGCGGCGGTGGGGGCGCAGACCGAGACCGATGAATATACGCGATATGAACTGCTGGAGCCGGAGTCGGCCAGCTTTCGGATTTATTACGAGCTTACGGCTACTACGGCTGGGGCGAAGTATCTGTATAACCCGATCCGCAAGGGGAGCGTAGCCAGCGACGAGTCGGTGACGGATGCGATGACGGGGAAGCCGCTGGAGTTCCATGTGGTGCATGGCGCGGAGGCCCGGAAGGACCCGCTGATGGCGGATGCGGACCTGGATACGGACTACATTCGCGTGACGCTGGCGAGGCCGGTGCCGGAGCATGGGCAGGGCCGGGTGATTATTCAGAAAACTTATAAAGATGCCAAGAGCTATTATCGCGACGGGAAGGGGATCGTGTTCGACCGTCCGCTGGGAGTGAAGCGGAACAAGATTGTGCTGCCTGCGGGGTATGAGGTGGTGGGGCTTACGGTGCCTTCGCAGATTTTGACGGAGAAGGACGGGCGGATTGCGGTGAGCTTTATGCACGCGGGCTCGGGGGAGGCTCCGCTGGTGATTCGGGCGGTGAAGGACGCGCAGGTGGGCGCGGCGGCGTTGCCGCATCCGGCGGGCAGGGCGAAGAGCTGGGAGGCTCCGTTTGCGGGAGAGTCGGAGCGGGGACGGCTGACGGAGAGGGCTTATCTGGACCGCGACATTGTTTACTTTTTGCAGCAGCCGGAGACGCACTCGTTCAGCCTGTACCACGACTATACGGAGAAACGGGCGGGCGTGAATGGGTATGCGAATGTGGTGCGGGAGGGGAGTGTGGCGAGTCATCCCTCGGCGTATGTGGTGGACACGGGGGAACAGTTGCAGGCGAAGGAGATGAGCGGGGCGGAGATGGCGGCCTCGAAGATCAATGCCGGAGAGGAAGTCGATGCGAAGGCTCGGGTGGTGGTGATTCCGTTTGCGGCGGTGAAGCCGGGGGAGACGCTGCGGCTACGGATTATGGAGACGTATACGGCTCCGGTGAGCTACAAGCTGGATGGGGATGAGTTGGTGTTCGATCGGAGCCTGGGGCGGAGCAGGAATGCGGTGGTGCTGCCGAGTGGGTGGTACTGCACGGCGAGTTCTACTCCGACTACGGTGAGCCGGTTGCCGGATGGACGGGTGAGGCTGGATTACTGGGACGATCAGCCGGATGCGGTGGATGTGTTGGTGAAGGCGAGGCGGCGGGCGGGGGAGTAAGATGTTTGCGAGTTCTTGCTGGAGGTGAGGCGATGTTTCGACGCCTCGCTGGTGTGGCGGTTTGTCTGGGGTTCGCGTGCGGGACGGCTTTGGCGGATTCCTCTGCTATGAATGGGGACTGGCGCAATGTGAATCCGAAGGCACAAGGGCTGGCGAGGGTTGAGATTGCGGGGCGGGCGGTGCATCCGTATGGCGCGTGCAAGCCTGCTGCCTGCGATTGGGGCGTGTTGAGCGGTGTGGGGGCTTTATCTGGCGCGGACTTGGGTGTTGTGTCGGGGATGAGGCTTAAGGTCGATCGGTGGACTGATTCTTCGCATGTGGTTTTGACTTTGTCTCCGGAGCCGGAGGGGCGTCTGCGGGTGCAGACGCTTACGCACTTTACGGATAAGAGCGGGCGGGCGGATTTGAGTACCACGGAGATTTTTGAGCGGGTGCAGACTGGGGATGCGCTGCGGTTTTGAGATTGCCGTGATACTCGGCTTTGGTCGAGATAATGTGAGTTTTGGGTGGGGAGAGAAAGCGGTTCGCGCTTTGCGCGAATGCCCATGTCCGAAAGTCCGGACATGGGGCACCCGTTTTTTTGAGCGTTGTTAGCTGATGGCTTTGTTTACTAATGCCTGGGCTTCGGTCTGGATTTGCTTCAGGTGGTCTTCGCCTTTGAAGCTTTCGGCGTAGATTTTGTAGACGTCTTCGGTGCCGGAGGGGCGGGCGGCGAACCAGCCGTTCTCGGTGGAGACCTTGAGGCCGCCGATGGGGGCGTGGTTGCCGGGGGCTTCGGTCTGGATGGCGGTGATGGGCTCTCCGGCAAGGTCTTTGGCGGTGACCTGCTGCGCGGTGAGTTTCGAAAGCTTGGATTTTTGCTCTTTGGTGGCCTCGGCGTCTATGCGCTGGTAGATGGGGTTGCCGTATTGGGCGGTGAGATCGTTGTAGATCTCGCCGGGGTCTTTGCCTAAGCGGGCGGTCATCTCGGCGGAGAGGAGGCCGGGGATGAGGCCGTCCTTGTCGGTGGTCCAGACCTGGCCGTTGAGGCTGAGGAAGGTGGCTCCGGCGGACTCTTCGCCCACGAAGCCGAGGCTGCCGTCGAGGAGGCCGTCTACGAACCACTTGAAGCCTACGGGGACCTCGGTCATGGGGCGGTTGAGGCCGCGGGCTACGCGGTCGATGATGGAGGAGGAGACGAGGGTCTTGCCGATGCCTACTTTTTCCGACCACTCGGGGCGGTGGGTGAAGAGGTACTGGATGGCGACGGCCAGATAGTGATTGGGGTTGAGGAGGCCGGAGGAGCGGGTGACGATGCCGTGGCGGTCGTGGTCGGTGTCGGCGGCGAAGGCTACGTCGTAGTGGTCCTTGTTGGCGATGAGGCTGGCCATGGCGAAGGGGCTGGAGCAGTCCATGCGGATCTTGCCGTCCCAGTCGCAGGTCATGAAGCGGAA
>JAATEV010000075.1 GCA_015655585.1 Terriglobales bacterium
CAAAGGCAAAGGCAAACGCAAACGCAAACGCAGATTCCCTTCGGGAATGACAAATCAAAAAACAGGCAACGGCAACGGCAACGACAACGACAAAAGCAAGAACAAAGACAACGGCTTATGGGCTTTGGAGGGGTATGGGTGGAGAAGCGGGTTTCTCCGCTTCGCAGCGCGATGAGGCTGCGGTGCTCCGGTCGAAATGACGGGGTTTTAGGCCGGTGTGTTGCTGGTGGCGGTGTGGTGGAGAGATGGTGGCAGAGGCAAGGGCAACGGGAAAGGCCATAGCAAGGATGGCTGGGAGAGGGATTTGGGGAGAATTCGGACGATTTTCGTCCGATAATCGATGTAAGACCCTATTAGTCGGATATTAATGTTGATATCGGACTTCATGCGTCGTATATTGGGAGCATCGCAAGAGTTTGCGGAAGTAGAAGAGCTTTTTTGGATGGATTGGTGAAAGGCCAGACCCCGCGGAAAAATCTCTTGGCGGAGACCGCAGGGATCTGGAGCCGCAGCCGGAAAGACTGCTGGTTGTCTGCATTATAGGTTCGCAGGGCGAACCGCACAACCATTGGTTCACTTCGGTTCCAACTCCATCGACAACCTGGTAGAAGCTTCGAAGCGTGGATGGCATGGGCCATCGATGAGCGTTTCGGGGTCAGGCAGTCGAGGACGAAGCACGCTCATTTTCGGCGGCTCGTCTCCGGTCTGTGGACTGAAACTGTGGAGCGGGCGTTGCCCTGTATTTGAGAGGGGATGCACCGGCTCTGCCGAACGTGGAACAAAGGACGACTTATGAAGCAGGCAAAGCGCAAGAAAACGGGTGGAACAAAGCAGGGCAAGAGGACGGCGTTTTGTGGAACGCGCGGGTTGATTGCGGTGGGAACGCTGGCGGCTTATGCGGCGGTGGGTGGAGTGAACGACGCCTTTGCGGCGGCGAAGACGGAGCCGACGGCTCCGGGAGCGGCGAGCTCGCCTGAGGCCGCGCTGCCTACGAAGAAGTTCGAGATTCCGGCGGGTCCGCTGGACGAGGCGCTGAAGGCATACGAGAAGGCCACGGGGCTGACGGTAAAGTATGTGATTGCACAGACGACGCTGGCCGGCTTCAACTCGCCGGGCGTGACGGGAACGTATCACGAAGACGAGGCGCTGGAGCTGCTGCTGAAGGGCACCGGGCTCCACTTCCGGCAGCAGGATGCTGCGACGATCGTGGTGGGCGTGCAGGCCAAGGACACGATCTCGGTGGTTGCCGCCGCGGGCAACTCGGTTGCGCTGGGCAAGCTGACGGAGCCGCTGCTGAATACTCCGGAGAGCGTGAACGTGGTGCCGCAGTTTGTGATGCAGGATGAGGGCGTCTCGACGCTGCGGGATTCGCTACGCAATGTTCCGGGCATCAGCCTGGCTGCGGGCGAGGGCGGGTCGCAGGGAGACAGCCTGACGATTCGCGGCTTTACGGCGAGAAACGATATCTTCCTGGATGGGATTCGCGACTTCGGCAGCTACTACCGCGACAGCTTCGACTATGAGCAGGTCGAGGTGTTGCAGGGACCGCTGGGAGTCCAGTTCGGCCGCGGCGCGACGGGCGGCGTGGTGAACCAGGAGAGCAAGAGTCCGGAAGAGCACCAGTTTGTGAAGGTGGATGCGCAGTTCGGCACGGACCTGACGCGCAGGATCACGGCGGACATCAACGAGCCGGTGGCGGACACGCTGGGCGGGACTGCGGTGCGCGCCAACATCATGGCTCAGGAGGGCGGCGTGGCCGGGCGTCCTTATGCGGAGATCCGGCGGTTCGGGATTGCGCCTTCGGTCTCGATCGGAATGAATACGCCGACGCGGGCCACGTTGAGTTACTGGCATCTCTCGGAGAGCGATACTCCTGACTATGGTCTGCCGTGGCTGAATAACACGGTGGCTCCGGGTGGCAAGGCGATTCGGCATAACTACTACGGGTTCCCGGACGAGAACTTCCTGAAGACGAATGACGATGCGATTACGCTGAAGGTGGAGCATGAGTTCTCGCCGAACCTGACGCTGCGGACGATTGCACGAGGCGCGAACTATCCGCGCAATGCACAGATCACAGAGCCGCAGATCTGCTCGAATGCTTCGGCGAGCGTGCCAGTGGGTGGGATTGTGGCTTCGCTGCCTACGTCGGCGGTGAATCCGAAACAGACCTGTAGCTACATCAGCAATCCTGATCCGGCAACGATCCTGGTGAATCGGAACCAGCTTGGCGCGAAAAGCGTTGAGAACATTCTGTGGGACCAGACGGAGCTGATGGCGCGGTTCCATGTGCTGGGCATTGGGAACGTGCTGGTGGCTGGCGTGGAGGGCGGGCAGGAGGTTTCGAACCCGATCCGCACGAGCTATACGATCGGCGGAGTGAACACGGTTCCGTATGCGACGCTGTTGAATCCGAATGTGTCGCAGGTGTTTTCGGGGACGGGCTACATTACTTCGGTTGTGCATACGAAATCGAAGAGCGTGGGCCTGTACTTTGTGGATACGTTGAAGCTGGGTCGCCTGTTCGAGCTGAGTGGAGGCGTGCGCTGGGACCGGTTCGATACGGGGTATAACCTGTTCCAGCCGACTCCTCCTCCAGCGGGCGGAACGGTGACGGCCCCGACGGCGCCGATCAGCCGGGTGGATGAGCAGCCGAGCTATCGCGCGGCGTTCGTGTACAAGCCTTCGAGCCACGGCAGCATTTACTTCGACTACGGAACGAGCTTCGATCCGGCAGCAGAGTCTTTGAGCCTCAGCGTTGGCCTGGTGAATGCGTCGGCGGTGCCGGAGGAGAACGAGACCTACGAGGCGGGCGCGAAGTGGAGCTTCCTGAACGAGCGGCTGAAGATCGATGGCGCGTGGTTCCGGACGGAGAAGGACAACGCCCGCGAGACGGACCCGACAAACTCGAACAACATCGTCGCCGCCGGAAACCAGGTGGTGAAGGGTGTGCAGTTGAGCGTGGTGGGACAGCTTCCGCAGGGATTGGATATCGTCGCCGGATATGCGTATCTGGACAGTGCGGTGACGTACTCGAAGTACTTCCCGACGTCGGTGGGGTATCCGCTGGCGAATGTGCCGAAGCAGACGTTCAACCTGTTTGTGACGCATCGTCTGCCACTGCTGTTGAAGGGTGGGCTTGGGGCGAACTACGTGGCAAGCAGAACGGCGAGCTCGACGGTACCGTATATGCCGACGGGGTTTGCTCCGAACCCGAGTGGACCGGGGTATGTGGTGACGAGCGTGGCGATGAAGCAGGTTCCGGGCTACTGGATCTTCAATGCGATGATCAGTCGGCCGGTCACGGACCATCTCGAACTACAGGCAAACGTGTATAACTTGCTGAACCGGTACTATATCGACCTGCCACATCCAAGCCATTTGATTCCCGGAGCTGGAGCGAGCGCGCTGATTGGCGTGAACTTCAAGTTCTAACCGAGTTGGAGTGGGTGGAGAGTCGGCCCGGAGGGGAGTCCGGGTCGACTCGGTTTTTTGTGTGGAGGTTTAAGGAGCAACGATGCTGATTACGATTCCGAATGTTCTGGGCGCAGAGGAAGTGGCTCAGATAAGAGCAAAGCTGGATGCGGCGGAGTGGGTGAGCGGGAAGGTCACGGCCGGCTACCAGGCGCAGCGGGTGAAGACGAACGAGCAGATTCTTGAGGGTTCGCCGCTGCATACGGAGCTGGGCGAGGCGGTGCTGAAGGCGTTGGCGCGGACGCCGATGTTTATGTCCGCCGCGCTGCCGCTGCGGGTGTTTCCGCCGATGTTCAACCGGTATGCGGGGGGCGGGAAGTTCGGTACGCACGTGGATACGGCGATCCGGTCGGTGGTGCCTTCGGGGCAGAGGATTCGGTCGGATGTTTCGGCTACGCTGTTTCTTTCGTCGCCGGAGGAGTATGAAGGCGGCGAGCTGATTGTGGAGGACACGTATGGGGAGCACTCGGTGAAGCTGCCCGCTGGGCATATGGTGCTGTATCCGGCGACGAGCCTGCACAGGGTGGAGCCGGTGACGCGCGGGGCGAGGGTGTCCTCGTTCTTCTGGATACAGAGCATGATCCGCAGCGATGGTGACAGGACGATGCTGTACGATCTGGACCGGTCGATTCAACAGCTTGCGGTGGAGGTTCCGGAGAGCCCGATCGGGGTGAAGTTGACCGGGGTATACCATAACCTGCTGCGTCGCTGGGCGGACTTGTAGCGGCGGGATTATGGGATTCCTGTTGGTTGCGAGGCTCGGATTTCGAGTTCTTCTGCTGTTCCGAAAAGCTCCGGCGGTGCCGGGGCTTTTTGCGTTTGCGTCAACAATTTCTGGTCAAGCGGGCGAGGGCGGGAGTATGATCTGCTCCACACCGGGGCGAACTAAGGACTGTGCTGCGGAGACGAGGTTCCCCTGAGGGCAATTGCGCCGGAGGATGAGCCATGAGGCAGGTGCTGCGGGGTGTCCTGACGATTCTGATGTATGCGGGCGTGGTGGTCTTTCTGTATCCGTATGTGCGCGGCTCGCTTTCGGGAGGCGTGATCTTTATGATCGTGGGCGCGGGGGCGGCGGTGGTGTTCGGGCTGCTGCGCTGCTACCTGACGGAGGGGGATTGCGGGAAGATTCCGCAGCAGGGGCGGGATTGGTAGAGGCGATTAAAAAAGAAAGCCACTGGCTGGATGCGGCCAATGGCTTTCTTTTTTGATGAGGACTAGAGCTGTAAATCTTTGAGCCAGCCGCGGAAGGATGGGCCCAGAGTGGGGTGCCTGAGAGCGAACTCGACGGTGGCGCGGAGGAAGCCCTGCTTGTCTCCGGCGTCGTGGCGCTTGCCCTCGTAGCTGAAGCCGTAGACCTTCTCGTGGCGGAGGAGGGCCTTGATGGCGTCGGTGAGTTGAAGCTCGCCACCTGCGCCGGGGGTGATTGTTTCAAGCATCTGGAAGATGCGCGGGGTGAGGATGTAACGGCCAATGATGGCGTTCTGCGAGGGGGCTTCTTCGGGCTTTGGCTTTTCGACCATGTCTTTGACGGCGAGGAGGCGCGGGTTCTTGGGGTCGGGGGTGCAGTCGAGGCAGCCGTAGTTCTGGATGGCCGCGCCTTCGACGACCTCGGAGCCGAGAATGCTGGTCTGGGTCTCGTGGAAGGCCTCGACCATCTGCTTCATGCAGGGGACGTCGGATTCTACGATGTCGTCGGGGAGGATGACGGCGAAGGGCTCGTTGCCGACGAGTTCTTTGGCCATGAGGACGGCGTGGCCGAGGCCGAGAGGCTCGGACTGGCGGGTGTAGGTGATCTTGGCGAGGTGGGAGACGGTGCGCGCGACTTCGAGCAAGGCATCTTTGTGGCGGGCGGCGAGGGTGGCTTCGAGCTCGTAGGACTTGTCGAAGTGATCTTCGAGGACGGCCTTGCCGCGGCCGGTGATGATGATGATCTCGGTGCAGCCCGCCGCGACGGCCTCTTCAACGCCGTACTGGATGAGAGGCTTGTCGACTAGGGTAAGCATCTCCTTGGGCATGGCCTTGGTGGCGGGGAGGAAACGGGTTCCCATGCCTGCGGCTGGGAAGACGGCTTTACGAATCTTTTGAATTCTTGGAGTCATAAATTCCTCGGATGCAGTTCAGTTGTAGGAATGTTGCCGGGACACAATAAATATAGCCCCACTGGGGAGGGGATGCTGGGTAACATTGTAATCCGACTCAGGGCTCGCGAATGTGAGCGTATAGATACGGGTGGCGTTTGCTTTGCGCGCACAGGAGAGGATCAAGACGTCGTAGATCGTCGCGCCTGTGAGTCCCTCGGACACGAATCTTTCGATGGTCGTCATATGCTCCGCGGAAGTCAGGGTGATTACAGACAAACGTTTGCTCGTATGCCTGACGATCTGGAGAGCCGCTTCCGTGGGAACCCGGTAAGGGAGCGGAAGCCGGGTGAGAACGGCAAAGATCTCCGACAGGGTATGAGCCGCACATGCCCCGCCGCGAGCGTCCGCGGTAGCAAGTCGTTTGATGCAGGGAGCCTGCCGTGGATCGTAGGGCAGAGAGGCTGCAATTACGACAGAGGTGTCGACAAAGATCATCGTTTTTTCAGTTCGCGTGCGAGAGAGTCTATGCGATCATGGCGGTCCTTCTCGATCCAATCAGCGATATCGAGCGGTGGGAGCGGTCCTGAGTCATAGACCAGGGTCCCATCCTGCATGTAAAGGCCGCGAGGCTTCGCTTCCTGACGAAGAACGATGGCCTCACCCTCCTGATGGGGAACAATCCGCGTTCCGGGGACAAGGTGAAGCGCCTCCCGCATCTTCTTGGGGACGACGAGGCGGCCCGCTTTGTCGATTTCGGCAATGGCATCCATGAATGCCATTTTTTGAGGTTTTGCTTTTCTATAAGACTGGTGAGTCGTCGTGGAGCATGGCTTTGCGGATGATTTTGATGGGGGCGAAGCCCTGCCGCATGAAGCTGTTGTGGAAGTCCTGAAGGTTGAAGGCTGCGCCTTGTTTTTTCATCAGGTCGGCGCGGAGCTTCATGATCTCAAGTTTGCCGAGGGTGTAGTAGAGGTAGGTGGCGTCGGCGGTGCCGCGCTTGGTCTCCATGAGGCCGACGGAGTGGGACTGGTAGCCCTCTTTGACGAAGAAATCGACCGCCTGATCGAACGTGAACTGGCCGGTGTGGAGCTTGATGGAGTTGACGAAGCGGGCGTCGCGGAGGAGCGCGTCCTGAAGCTGGCCGAGGCGGATGAGTTTGGCCTCGCGCTCGTCTTTGGCTCCGGCTCCGGGCTGGCCGTAGCCCTGGTCGAGCATCATCTGCTCGCAGTAGTGGGCCCAGCCTTCGATGTTGGTGTTGGAGCCGAGGACCTTGCGGATGCTGGAGGAAAACTCGGGCTGCCAGAGGAACTGGACGTAGTGGCCGGGGTAGGCCTCGTGGACGCTGGTGCTGATGATGGTGCCGACGTTGAAGGCGGCCATGTGTTCGGCTACGTGCTCCGGGGTCCAGCTTTTTTCGGGCAGGGTCACGTTGAAGTAGGCCTTGGTGGAGCGGGTCTCGAAGGCTCCGGGCGGGTCCATGGATGCCTGCGTGGTGGCGCGCATGAAGGGCGGGGTCTCTTCGAGGGTGGGTTCGACCTTGGAGGGGATGGTGATGATGTGGTGGGTGTTGATGAAGTCGATGAGGCCGGAGAAGTTCGATTGGAATGCGTTGAGGAGCTGGTCGGGCGCAGGGTGGATGGTGGCGAGTTCCGCGAGGACCTGCTGCGGGGTCTTGGTGGGGTCAACTTCTTTGGCTATGCGGGCGAACTCGGCCTGATTTTTGTGCAGGTCAGCGTAGGCGATGTCGAGGAGGCGGTCGAGCGGAAGGTCCACCATCTCGTCGTAGCTGAGTTTTTTGGAGAAGGTGTCCGCGCCCAGCTTGTAGTCACCGTTGGAGCGGGGGAGGAGGTCGGACTTCATCCATGCGCCGTAGGACTTGAGAGACTCGATGACGGCGGCGTTGGATTTGGCGAAGGCGGCCTTGGTGTCGGCGTCGGTGGCGTCTTTGAAGGCGGCAGGGACGTCGTTCTGGAAAAAGCTGACGAGGCCGTCGATCTGTTCGAGGGCGATCTCGGTGTAGATGCGGGGCGGGTTCTTGAGATTTTTGCGGGCTTCGGCGAAGACCTGCGGCATCTGCTTTTCGCGCTCGACGACGGCGTGGAGGCGCGAATCGGCGGAGGCGTAGGGCCGCTCCATGATGACGAAGACGGCGTTGGTGATGCCGGAGGAGTAGTTGTCGGGGTTCTTCTCCCACGGGCGAATGACTTCGAGGGTGAGGAGCGAGCTGTGGATATTGTTGAGGAGAATCTGGCGGTCTCCGGCGACGGAGGCGTCGAGTGCGGAGGGGTCGATGGCTTCGACTTTCTTTTCGAAGGCGTGGAGGGCGGCGATCTCTTTCTCTACGCTGGCGGCGGAGTAGTCTTCGAGCTGGGTGTCGTACTGGTGGAGACCGGCGGAGGTTCCGGCGGTGGGGGAGAAGTGGAAGTAGACGTCGGAGAAGTACTGGTCGGCGATGGTGTGGAAGGTCTGATAGGCGCCGTCGGCGGAGAGATGCTGGGCTTGTGCGGTGGGCATGGCGGGGATGGTCGAGCCGAAGACGAGGGCAGCGGTCAGGAATGCGCGGTTCATAAGTTGCATTCAGTCTACGGCAGGCTGGCCGGAGTGTGATGCTCGATGTGTCTGGAACTCTGAAGCAGCCGGGGTATTCCTAGGGCTGGGTGTAACCGGCTGGCTCGGTGGGGGTGATCGGCACTACGCCGTGGCGGCTCATGATGGAACCCATGACGGCGAGGTCGGGGCGTCCGGCACGGAAGCAGCCGGCGATCTCGTGGTAGTACTCGGGGCCGAGGACGCCGGGGGTCTGGAGACAGAGGATGCGGGCGGCGGTGTGCCGCTGGTTCGCGTAGAAGTGAGGCGTGTTGCGAGGGATGAAGACGGTGGAGCCGCGCTGAATCTGGTGGGGGACGTCGCGGAGCGTCCAGGTCATGGTGCCGTCGACGCCGATGATGGTCTCGTCGTACTTGCGGTGGATGTGAGGCAGGGGCAGGCGGGCGAAGGGTGGGATGGTCAGTTCGAAGAGGTCAAAGGCGCCGCCGGTTTCGTGACGGGTTCGGATGAAAGTAACGCTCAACTCGCCGACACGGATGGTTCTATGCATTCAGGTAGCCTCCCTGTAACAAAATCATACTTGGAGTGGAGTCTGCCAAAAAAACTATTTTATGGGCGATTTTTGAATACTATGCGGATGGAACGTCGGGATCGAGGGCGTCGAGGAGGGCTCGGGTCTCGGCGAGGACGTCTTCGGCTTTGGCGGAAGGGAGCGGCCAGCGCAGGGTTCCCTGTGGGGTGAACTGGGCTCCGCGTTTGGCGTTGCGGCTGACCAGGCGCATGAGCAGGTTGGGGTCGATGGTCTTTTCGCTGGCGGCTAATTGTGCGGGGTCGGCGTTGACGGCGGCGAATTTGACGTGGAGCATCTCGACGAAGGTCTTGATAGGCTGCTTCTTGTTGGCCGGGTTGGGGAGTTCGATCTGGGTGCGCTTGCGGTCGAGCTGGGAGATGCCTAGCTGCTCGCAACGGAGGCGGATTTCTCCGGCGGCGAGGAGGTTCAGGACGCTCTCGGGTGGGGTGCCGTAGCGGTCTTGCAGTTCGGCTCGGACGTCGGCGAGTTCGGGCTGGGTCTGGGAGGAGGCGATGCGCTTGTACATGCGCAGGCGCTGGTTCTCCTCGGGGATGTAGTCGGAGTCGATGCGGACGGAGATACCGAGGTTGATGCTGGTGGCGGCGTGGGCGGGCTTGTCTTCTTCGCCCTTCATCTTGCGGACGGCCTCTTCGAGCATGGAGGTGTACATCTCGAAGCCGATGGCCTCGATGTGGCCGGACTGCTCGCCGCCCAGCATGTTGCCTGCGCCGCGGAGTTCGAGGTCGAGGGCAGCGATCTTGAAGCCTGCGCCGAGGTCGCTGAATTCTTTCAGGGCGGCGAGGCGGCGGCGGGCTATCTCAGTTAATTCGGTATCGGGCGGGATGAGGAGATAGGCGTAGGCGCGTCGGTTGCTGCGGCCTACGCGGCCGCGGAGCTGGTAGAGCTCGCTGAGGCCGTGGCGATCGGCGCGGTTGATGATGATGGTGTTGGCGAGGGGGATGTCGAGGCCGTTCTCGATGATGCTGGTGGCTACGAGGACGTCGTACTCGTGGTTCATGAAGGCGAGCATGACGCGCTCGAGCTCGGCTTC
>JAATEV010000073.1 GCA_015655585.1 Terriglobales bacterium
ACAGCGAAAACAGCTTTTCTCTCTGCGGGGGGCGCTCCCGTGCTCGGAAACAAGGCGAATCTTGTAAACAATCTCGACTATCAGGTCATGTATAAAGCGTTGACCGATGATCATCGGTACCAGCTTGTCTCCACTCCTTCTGAAGCGGACCTTTCACTGGAGATTTCCATCTTCTATGTACCCGGTCAATTTAGTTCAGCCTCTTTGAGGCTCACGATCCGCGACGCCAGATCGCAGGCATTGCTTTGGATTATCGACGAGCCTGTGGATGGCGCATACCGCCAGAAGACATTCGAGAAAAATCTCGATAAAGCTTGCGAACAAGTAATCATCGACCTCAAAGCGCTTGAAAATTCTGTTCCGCCTCAACCGGCCCAAGCCACGCCGGCTAAGACTCGTATCCAATCAAGCAACTAACTGTTAGGAAACCATCATGAATCCGAAGAAATACTCCATCCCGCTAACCGAAGGCCCCAGCCGCGCCGCCGCGCGCTCCTATCTCCGTGGCGTAGGTTTTAGCAAAGAAGACCTGCACAAGCCCATCATCGGCGTAGCCAACACCTGGACCGAGATCGGCCCCTGTAACTTTCACCTGCGCGACGTAGCCGAAGCCGTGAAGCAGGGCATCCGCGACGCAGGTGGCACACCGATGGAGTTCAACACGGTCACCATCTCCGACGGCATCACCATGGGCACCGAGGGCATGAAGGCCTCGCTTATCTCCCGCGAAGTCATCGCCGACTCCATCGAGCTCGTCGCCCGCGGCAACCTCTTTGACGGCATCGTCTGCATCGCCGGCTGCGACAAGAACATGCCCGGCACCATCATGGCCATGTGCCGCCTCGATATCCCCGGCCTCATGCTCTACGGCGGCAGCATCGCCCCCGGCAAGCTCGCGCAGCCAGACGGCAGCAGCAAAGACATCACCATCCTCAACGTCTTCGAAGGCATGGGCTCGCACGCCGCCGGCAAGATCAACGACGATCAGCTCGAAGCCCTCGAAGCCGCAGCCTGCCCCGGCCCCGGCGCATGCGGCGGCCAGTTCACCGCCAACACCATGGCAATGGCCGGTGAATTTCTCGGCATCTCTCCCATCCACCTCACCGGGGTCCCCGCGATGGACGCAGACAAAGCCTCTGCCTCACGCGAAGCCGGCCGCCTCATCATGGACCTCGCGCGCAACGACCTGCGCCCCTCCAAAATCATCACCAAGGAGTCGCTGGAAAACGCCATCGTCTCCGTCTGCGCCTCCGGCGGCTCCACCAATGCCGTGCTGCATCTCATCGCCATCGCCAGCGAGCGCGGCCTCAAGCTCTCCATCGACGACTTCAACGCCATCAGCGAGAAGACGCCCATCATCTGCGACCTCACCCCCGGCGGCAAGTACGCTGCGATGGACTACCAGCACGCCGGCGGTTCGCGCCTGCTGGCCAAACGCCTGCTCGAAGCTGGTCTGCTGCATGCTGACACCATCACCGTCACCGGCAAAACCCTCGGCGAGGAGGCCAGGGCTGCCGTGGAAACACCTGGCCAGGTCGTCATCCACACCGTGGACAAGCCCCTGAAGGCCACCGGAGGTCTCGTCATCCTGCACGGCAATCTCGCACCCGAAGGTTGCGTCGTCAAAGTCGCCGGCCACGAGCGCATCTACCATCAGGGCATCGCGCGCGTCTTCGAAGATGAAGGCTCCGCCCACGCCGCCGTGGAAGCCGGCAAGATCAACCCCAACGACGTACTCGTCATCCGCTACGAAGGTCCGCGCGGAGGCCCCGGCATGCGCGAGATGCTCGCCGTCACCGCCGCCGTCAAGGGCATCCCAGAGCTATCCGAAACCGTTGCTCTGCTCACCGACGGCCGCTTCTCCGGCGCCACCCGCGGCCTCATGGCCGGCCACGTCGCGCCGGAAGCGCAACTCGGCGGCCCCATCGCCGCAGTGCATGAGGGCGACCTCATCACCTTCGACATCAAGAAGCGCGAACTCACCCTCGAAGTTCCCGCGGAAGAGATTGCGAAGCGCCTGAAGGCGTTCAAGGCCCCGGCCCCACGTTACAAGCGCGGCGTCTTCGCCAAATACGCCAACAGCGTCAGCAGCGCCAGCGAGGGCGCAGTCACCACCTAATCATTGAGACCGGCCCGGGCTGTCGCCCGGGCCACCACACTGACCGGGAACAGGTACCACTCGATACCGCAGAGAACTCTAAGAATCCCCAACTAGAGGAGCACACGATGGCAAAGACGAACGGAAACAACGCGAAGAAGAGTGCAACGCTGAACGCACAACTCACCGGCGCCGAGATCATGTGGGCCACGCTCGTCGGCGAAGGCGTAGAGACTGT
>JAATEV010000095.1 GCA_015655585.1 Terriglobales bacterium
AGGATGTTGAGGTCGAAGGGCTTGGGGAGGTAGTCGTCGGCTCCGGCTTCGATGCCTTCGAGGACCTCTTCGGGGCGGGCCCGGGCGGTGAGCATGAGGATGGGGGTGTAGCGCTCGGCTTTGCGGAGGGCTCGGGCGATGGTGAAGCCGTCGGAACCGGGGAGCATACAGTCGAGGACGATGGCGGCGATGTTCTCTTCGGGGTGGAGGAGATAGGCGAGGGCGGAGTCGCCGTCGGACTCGTGGTGGACGCGGTAGCCCTCGGCCTGAAGGTTGAAGAGGAGGCCCTGAGCGAGATGTTCTTCGTCTTCTACGAGGACGATGAGGGGGGCGGTGGATTCGTTCATGGTGCTTAGATCAGTCTCTTTAGCTTGGATGCGGTTGCGGGTGGAGTAGGGGGACGAGGAGCTCGCTGAGGCCGTTCCAGGCGATCTGGACGCCGATGCAGAGCAGGATGAAGGCTACGACGCGGAGGATTCCGTGGGCCGTGGCCGGTGAAACGGAGCGGGCGATGCTGGGGGCGTAGGCGTAACAGAGATAGACGAGGCCGCTGAGAAGGACGACGGCGATGAAGAGACCGACGTGGGCGAGGACCGTGTCGCTGAGGCGCTCCTGCGTGGTGTGGACGCTGAGGGTGAGCATGACGACGATGCAGCCGGGGCCGGCGGTGATGGGGAAGGTGAAGGGATAGAAGGCCTTCTGCTGGAGGCTGTCGATTTCGGCCTGGGTGACGGCTGGGGTGGCGGCCTCGGTCTTTTCGGGGTTGGGGTGGCTGGCCTGCTGGTTGAGCATGGTCCAGCCGATCATGGAGATGACGAGGCCACCTGCGAGCTGGACGATTGGGAGGGAGATGCCGAAGAAGCTGAGGAGATAGGAGCCGATGATCTCGATGACGGAGAGGAAGATGACGGTGTTGATGGCGATGCGGCGGGCGAGGGAGCGGAAGACGCTGATGGGCGCGGAGCCGACGAGGCCGAGGAAGATGAGCGCGGAGCCCAGCGGATTGAGGAGCGGAAGAAGTGCGCTGAAGCTCAGGGCAAAGTATTTCCAGAGTATGTACATGGATGTCGCGAGGTGTTCCGTAGTCGCAGGGATGTTTCTTCTATGGAGAGATTGTACGTCGTTCAGGCGGCTGGAGTTTCGGTGGTGGCCAGAGGGAGGGTGATGGTGATGGTGGAGCCGAGACCGGGGCCGGGGCTGGTGGCGGTGGCGTCACCGCCGTGCTGGCGGGCGATGCTGCGGACGAGAAAGAGGCCGAGGCCGGTTCCCTTGATGCGCGAGGTGGTGCGACCGGGGACGCGGTAGAAGCGCTTGAAGATGCGCTTGAACTGCTCGGGGGGGAGGCCGACGCCGGTGTCGGTGATGCTGAGGGTGACGAAGGTGTAGCGGGAGATGGCGAGGGAGCAGCGGACGTGGACGCCCTCGGGGGAGTACTTGACGGCGTTGTCGAGGACGTTGAGGAAGGCGGTGCGGAGGTCTTCGGCTATGCCGAAGGTTTGCAGGCGGACGGCTCCGGGGACGGGTTCGAGGACGATGCTCTCGGGGGGGAGGTGGTGGCGCTGGCGGGTGATGGCGATGCACTCGGTGAGGAGGGTTTCTAAATTGATGAGGGTGCGGCTCTTCTGGCGGTGGCGCTGGCCTAGCTGCCCGGCTTTGAGGACCTGCTCGACGGTGGTGAGGAGGCGGTCGGAGTCGGAGAGCATGATCTTGTAGAACTCCTGGCGCTGGGCCTCGTCGAGGGGGCGGCGCTGGAGGGTTTCGAGGTAGAGGCGGATGCTGGCGATGGGGGTTTTGAGCTCGTGGGTGACGGTGTTGAGGAAGGAGTCCTGGCGCTCGTTGCGGCGGATCTCGCGGACGAGAAAGACGGTGTTGAGGACGACTCCGGCGAGGAGGGCGGCGAAGAAGATGATGCCCAGGACGAGCAGGGCCAGATGGCCTTTGTGGGTGATGATCCAGGTGATGTTGAGGAAGACGGTGAGAACGGTGAGCAGCACGCCGAGGGTGATGAAGAGGGCGATCGTTCCGCGGCGTCGATTGAAGTTCATTGGCCTGGTGGAAGTATAGACGGTTGGGCGGGTGAGAAAGAGGACGGAGCGAGGGAATTGAACTTTCCGCAGGGTCTGGTGCGGCAATGCTTCACAACTAAGGAAGCTGCTTTCTGGCTTTCATCGTTCTCGCATACAGAATAGAGCCTTGCGGAGTAAAGTGATCCGTGTCCCATAGCAAAGGAACCCCGGGAGAAGCATAGACGGGGCACGGGGAGTCTCCCGGAGAGGTCGCTTCGGTCGCCGCGCAGAGGTTTTTGTAGGCTGAGATATAAGGGACGCCCCAACGGCGAGCCATATCGGCCAGTCGTTTGTCGAGTTGCTCCGGATCTTTCAGCCTATGCTGTTCGAGCAGGGAAGGAGCATGTTCCCGGAGCGAGATGGCAAGCAAGCGCGGCAAGGGCACATCGAACTCAATAATCGGGCCCAAGAGAATTACCTGCGCCTTTTGCTGCTTGATCCAGCTAATCGTCTGGCCCAGCGCCGGGATGTCGGAATCACTCCAACGAGCGGCGAGCAAGACCGTATCGATGGAATGATGGGGGAGATAATCCTTATAAATAAAACGCCGCATTTGCAGGCATCCATTCTCTCGGGTACTGGATGTCGGCGTGGCGTCCGGCATGAGAGGCACGCAGCCTGCTGCATTGGCTTGAGAGAGATTCAACTCCGGGAAGACGGCGGAGAGCCCGGGATACAGATGAGCGCCATGACTGTCTCCAAGCAATAAATAATGTTTTCGAGCCGGGTCCTCTGCCAAGCAGGTTTGAGGACGGAAATCTGAGAATGCATTTTGAGAGTCCATGAAGCAGACTCCGCCTCGATAGGCTGCGGTGGGATCGAAAGAGGTGTATTCGGCTACGGCGAGTGCATCCTGTGGGAACCGACCGGAGAATCCGTGCTCCACAATGGCAGATATGCCAAGCATGGTGACTACGCTTGCAGCCGCTCCGGCGAGGATGAAGAGAGTGCGTCGGCCAGGGCGAAAACGGCCTTTGCGAAATGGAGTTTCAACAAAGCGCCATGAGAGCGTAGCTGCAACCAGAGAAACGGCAAGGACCGCGAATTTAGAGCGCTTGTCTCCCGCACCGGCATGGAGCAGCAACAAGCTCGTATTCTGAAATACCAGAATTGGCCAATGCCAAAGGTATAGAGAGTAGGAGATAAGTCCGATGAACACGATCGGGCGCCAGGAAAGCACTCTTCCGACCAGAGACGTCCCGGTTTCCCCGCCAGCGATCAGCAGTGCAGCGCCGAGGCAGGGAGGCAAAGCCGCAAGTCCGGGAAAAGGAGTCTGTGGCGTGTACATCAGCGCGGGGACCATGACCAGCAGAAGACCGGTAAGCGAGGCGAAGTTGCGCTGGATCGAACTGCGTAGGACCGGCACATAATGCTGGGAGATGATGGTACCTATCAATAACTCCCAGGCGCGCAAGGGGGCAAAGTAGAAGGCGGCGGTTGGGTCGCGGCGCACCCAGATGCAGGCCAGAGCAAAGGTAATGGCGGTCAGGGTCCACACCGCTTCCTTGAGCCGCTGCGGGAAGAAGCGGCGGACAGCGAGCAGAAATATCGGGAATACGATATAAAACTGTTCCTCGACCGCAAGCGACCAAGTGTGAAGCAGTGGTTTGAGGGTGCTTGGTGCGTCGAAATAACCAGCTTCATGCCAGAAAAGAAGGTTGGAGACGGAGAAGAGCGCTGCCAGCATCGAGCGGGCGAAGCTCTCAGTCTCTGGTGGCACGAAATAGCGAAATACGAGGATGCATGTGCCCAGCATCATCACGATAAGCGCCGGGAGGATGCGACGGATACGCCGATCGTAGAACCGGATAATCGAGAAACTGCCGGTATTCATTTCAGAGAGGATGACTCCGCTGATCAGATAGCCGGAGATGACAAAGAAGACATCCACGCCGATGTAGCCGCCGGAAAAGCGCGTGCGAAGATGATTGAAAACTACCAGTAAAACAGCGACTGCACGAAGGCCATCTATATCCGGGCGATAGCTGGGTTTAGCTGCCTGCCCTTGCTCGGGGGGAGTCATATGACATGAATTTTAGCCGATAGCAATGCGTACAAGTTTGAAAGGGCGCGGTTGCAGCAAAATATCCGGCAAGACCCAGCATCCTTTGTCATTGGCCAATTTGTGTCGATTGCGGTGGCGAATGGACAACAATCTCTTGAGATTTCATGGCTGGGAGCAAGAGATTCGGTACGGGGATGCAAATGGATTCGCTATTCCCTAAAGCGTCAGGTAGCGGTGGATGAGATGTTGCATAAGGGGGGCGGGGGATTGGCAGAGACCGGTGTGGACGGGGGAGACCTGAATGATGGTGCTGCGTGGGGAGGTGAGCCAGTGGAAGCGCTCGCGCAGGCTTAGATGGGCGATGGGACCGGCGGCGGGGTCGGCGGCGCTGATGCGGGGGAAGGATTGCAGGTGATTGTGGACGGTGGGGAGGTCGATTTCGGGCCAGAGGGCGAGGAGGCGCTGGTCGTCTACCTGAATGTGGGACTGGAGGAAGTTCTGTTGCAGGCAGAAGAGGATGACTCCGGCGTTGAGGAACTCTTCGCGCTCGACGCGGGGGACGACGCGGATGACGGCGTAGTCATACGAGGAGGGTGCGTGCACGCAGGGCCTCCTGGGTGAAGATGGGCGATGCTTCGAGCCGGGTGGAGAGGACGTCGATGTAGGCGTTGCGGATGGCTGCGGCGGTGTTGCCGGGGTCGCGGGCGAGGAGCCAGTCGTCGGGGACTTGTTCGAGGACTTCGGCGATGAAGGTGCGATTGAGGATGGAGGCTGCGTGCTCGGCGGCTTCGGGCAGAGCGGTGGCCCAGGGGAGCAGGATGTGGTGCCGGATTTCGGTGAAGGGAGAGGTGGCGAGGTTGGAGGCTCCGGGCCAGTTGTGATGGAAGTAGAGGGCGGCTCCGTGATCGATGGGGTAGAGGCGGCGGTGCCAGTTGAGGAGGTTGGCGTTGCGCGGGGTGCGGTCTACGTTGAGGATGAAGGAGTCGAACCAGACGAGGCGGGAGGCGGTGGTGGCGTCGGCGGTGTCTCCGGCGGCGGGGTCGAACATGATGGAGCCGGGGAGGTAGTCGAGTGCGAGGTTGAGACCTGCGCTGGCGCGGAGGAGGTCGCGAACTTCTTGATCGGGCTCGTTGCGGCCTAGAGCGGGGTCGATTTCAATGAAGACGACCTCCGGGATGTTGAGGCCGAGGGCGCGGCCGATCTCGGCGGAGACCAGTTCGGCTACGAGAGCGAGAGGGCCCTGGCCTGCGCCACGGAATTTGACGACGTAGAGACCGAGGTCGTCGGCTTCGACGATGGCGGGGAGGGAACCTCCTTCGCGCAGGGCGGTGACATATTGCGTGGCGCGTATGGTGCGGAGCATCGCTGATAGTGTAGCTGGGTTCCTGCTCCGATTGTGCTGGAGGCTACAAAGAGGAAGGCCGCACCCCTGGGGATGCGGCCTTTGTGGATTGCAGATGAGGTGGTTTTATACGCCTGCGGGTTTGGGGTTCTCCGGATCGTACTTGGCGATCTGGATCTTTTCGGCGAGGCCGATTTTGGAGAGGAACCAGATGCCGTAGTAGTTGATGTCGACCTCGTACCAGGCGAGTCCGTGACGGGCGCTGACGGGGTGGGCGTGGTGGTTGTTGTGCCAGCCTTCGCCGCCGGTGACGAGGGCGACCCACCAGTTGTTGCGGGAGTCGTCCTTGGTCTCGAAGCGGCGCTTGCCCCAGAGGTGGGTCGCGGAGTTGACGAGCCAGGTGGCGTGGAGGCCGAGGGTGACGCGAAGGAAGGTTCCCCAGAGGACCATGCCGAGAGCGCCGACGAGACGGTGGCCGGGATCGGCCAGGGCTGCGCCGAGGCCCATTTGCAGGAAGCCTACGAGGGTGAGGGGCAGCCAGTGGTACTTGCTGAGCCAGACGTGGACGGGGTCCTTGGTGAGGTCGGGAGCGTAGCGGCCGAGGAGGGCGGTCTCGGAGTGCAGGGCGCGGCCGGAGATGATCCAGCCGGCATGAGCCCACCAGGTGCCGTCGTGCGGGGTGTGGGGGTCGCCTTCCTGATCGGAGTTCTGATGATGGACGCGGTGGGTGGCTACCCAGAAGATGGGGCCGCCCTCAAGCGCCAGGGTGCCGCAGACGGTGATGAAGTACTCGACCCAACGGGGGGTCTTGTAACCGCGATGCGTGAGCAGGCGGTGATAGGCCATGCCGATGCCTACATTGATGGCGAAGAAGTAAGTGATGACCAGGGCCGCGAGGTTCTTCCACGAGAAGAAGAAGAGAGCGACGATGGCGAGGACGTGAAAGATGCCCATCGCAATGGCGGTGATCCAGTTGATGCGGCCTTCCTGATGCGCTCGGCCCATGCGGAGATCCTGCTTGATCTTCTGGGTGACTTCGGCGACGGAGGCGACGACGGGACGCGCGGTGGAGTTTTGTGTTTGCGTTTTTCCTACAGTGCTGATGGGAGTCATATCTTTGCTGTCCTCTCAACCTTCTGCTAACGAACGTAACAGGGGCGAGGACGGTGTGGGTGTAAGAGTTTTGTAATGCTCCCCAAAAGAGGGAGATGGAGTGTAAGAGTTTTGTCACAGCGAAAAAGGGGTCGTAGTTGATAGGCTTGTTTCTATGCCTATTGGGACGAGTGGTACGAGAATCGAGCCGTTTCTATTGAGACCGTGGTTCAGCGAGCGTGTGTGGGGACGGAAGAGTCTGCTGCCGTGGTATGGCGAGACGGGAACGGCGGAGCCGGTGGGAGAGGCTTGGTTGACGGGGCCTCAGTGCGTGGTGGAGACGGGGTTGTTTGCCGGGGAGACGCTGGCGGATGTGGCGGAAGAGCTGGGCGGGGATTTTCCTCTGCTGGTGAAGCTGCTGTTTCCGGAGGAGAAGCTTTCGGTGCAGGTGCATCCGGACGATGCGATGGCACATGAGGTGGGTGAGGCGCGGGGCAAGACGGAGTGCTGGTATGTGCTGGAGGCCGAGCCGGGGGCTACGGTTGCGCTGGGATTGAAGGACGGCGTGGGAGTGAAGGAGGTTGAGGCTGCGGTGGCGGATGGGAGCCTGGAGTCGCTGATGCAGTATGTGCCGGTTGCTGTGGGGGACATGCTGTTCGTGGATGCGGGAACGGTCCATGCGATCGGGCCGGGGGTGGTGTTGCTGGAGACGCAGCAGACGAGCGATGTGACGTATCGGCTGTATGACTATGGGAGGCCGAGGGAGCTGCATCTTGAAAAGGGATTGCGGGCGATGAAGACGAAGACGAAGGCGGGAAAGATAGCTCCGCGGGCGATGGATGGGTTTACGAGGCTGATTGAAGAGCAGTATTTTGTGGTGGACCGGTTTGAGGTCGCTTCAGGCGAGGTGGTGATGACGCTGGAGGGCGATGGCTGCCTGGTTGGCGTGGCCGGGAGCGGCGTGGTTCGGTGCGGCGAGGAGGAGATTCCGCTGAAGAAGGCCCAGACGGTGGTGGTTCCGCTGGGGAGCGGGCCGGTGCTGGTGAGCGGGGACGGGCTGGCGTTTGTGCGGTGTGTGGCTCCGGTGCAGGTGGGGGAGTTGCAGCTTTGAAGTTGGGGAGCATCTTCGGCGGGGCTGAAGCCCCGCCCTTTCAAAGCAGTTTGTTGATACAGCTTAGTGGAGAAAGCCGCTTAGTTCGTTTGCCGCGTTGCGGAGATGGGTCAGGTAGCGGCTCTGCATCTCCAGGACGGAGAGGCGCGGGGCGTTGCCGCTTAGGTTGATGGTGGCTACTACACGGCCTGAGATGGAGTAGACGGGCACGGCCAGCGAGCGGAGGCCTACCTCGTACTCCTGATCGCAGAGAGCGTAGCCGTTGCGGCGGACGTTGCGCAGGGCGAGGCGGAGCTTTTCGGCCGAGGTGATGGTGCGGGTGGTGTGGGGGATGAGGTTGACCTTGCTCAGATACTGCTCGAGCTGTTCGACGGGGAGATAGGCGAGCAGGACGCGGCCCATGCTGGTGCAGTAGGCGGGAAGACGGCTGCCGATGTGGAGATCGACGGCCATGAGGCGAGTGACCTGGGTGCGGGCGATATATACGATGTCCTCGCCGTCGAGGGTGGCGACGGAGAAGGACTCGCGGAGGGCGGCGGACATGCGCTCCAGGATGGGCTGGGCCGCGGAGGAGAGCGTGTTCGACGTGGTGTAGGTATGGGAGAGCGAGAGCATCCGCGGACGGAGGGAGTAGCGGGAGCCGTCTTCCGCGCCGGCGAAGCCTAGCTTAGTGAGGGTGTAGAGGCAGCGGCGGACGGCTGCTCGCGAGAGGCCGGTCTTTACACTGAGCTGCGAGATGGTCATCTGCGGGGTCTGCTGGGTGAAGGCCTGGATGACGATGAGACCACGGGCGAGCGAGGTCATGAAGTTGGGGTCGCCGGTGTAGATGTCGAGCGAGGATGCGGGGGTGGGCTTAGGTACGGGTGCGGAGGGTGCAGGTGTTTGAGAGGCAGTGGACGGGAGGGGCTGGCGAGGCGTGAGGCTCATGCAGAATCCTTTTCCGTGCCGGCTGCCGGACAGGAGCGTTCGATAGACGGCCTGTTACTACGATAAACGCACGAGTGGCCTGACCGCAAGGCGGTTGATGCAAATTGGGAAATTGTTTTCGGATAGAAAAGCTACAGGGAGTCGAGCGCGGCGAAGATCTCGGCGGGCTCGGGCCGGACGCGGAAGTCGGCGTGGCCTTCGGAGAAGACGATGGTGTTGCGCTGGTCGATGACGAAGACGGCGGGGAGGGGGAGACGCCAGCTTGCCTCGGTGGCGTTGTTGTAGTTGAGGCCGGCGTTGTTGAAGGGGATGTTGATGAGGATGGATTGGAAGTAGCGGCGGTGGTCCTGCGGGATGGTGTAGGCGATGTTGAATTTTTCCGCGACTTCGGCGCCGGGGTCGGAGAGGAGCGGGTAGGGCAGGGCGTGCTGCTGGAGGGTGAAGCTGTTCTGGCGCGAGGTCTGGGGGGAGATGGAGACGAAGAGAGCGCCGTGGCGGCGCAGCTCGGCGTGGAGGTCGCGCCAGGCTTCGAGCTCGGTGACGCAGTAGGGGTCCCAGCGGCCACGGAAGAAGTTGACGACGAGGGGGCCGATGGCGAGGAGGTCGGCGGAGTGGACAGGCTTGCCGGTGAGCGCGTCGGCGAGGGTGAAGGCCGGAGCTTGCGCTCCGGCCTTCAGGATGCGGTCCTCGATGCCGGTGTTGAAGAGCTCGGTGGTTGCGCGCTCGGAGACGGCGAGACGATCGGGCTGGACGAGGGCGCGGGTGTTCTGCGTGATGCGGTCTAGCTGATCCTGAAGCGAGAAGTTGAGTGAGACAGACACACTTACATTATTGCAGCGATCTCTTTGGTTGAGCCAGCGTCGTGGCACTGAGCGGGGGATTCTGCCTTCTTTGCCGGGGTTTTGTTGTAGGAGGCGAGGATTTTGCTGTGTGTGGAGAGGCTGGCGGAGGAGGCGCCCTTCAGGTTGTGGAGGAGCGAGACGAGGCTCTTGAAGGCTTCTTCGCGGGCGGTTTTGTTGCCGGAGACGGTGTTGCCGGGGTCTTCTCCTGCACGCATGAAGCCGTGGCCGGCTCCGTCGTAGGTGACGGGCTCGTACTTCTTGCCTGCGGCCTTCATCGCCGTGATGGTGGCGGGGATGGTGGCGGTGATGCGGGCGTCGTTGGCCGCGTAGAAGCCGTAGACGGGGGCGGTGATGGTGGTGACGTCGGACGGGGCAGGGCCGTAGAAGACGAAGGCGGCGGAGAGGTCTTTGCGGTGGGTGGCGAAGGCGAAGGATTTGCCGCCGCCCCAGCAGAAGCCTACGGAGGCGATTTTGCCGTTGGCGGAGGGGATGGTTTTGGCGTAGTCGGCGGCGGCGTCGAGGTCGGCGTTGACGGTGGCGGCGTCGAGGCCGGAGACGGCCTTGGTGGTGGCGTCCATGCTGGGGAAGGAGTCGGAGCCGCCGCCGTTGGGACCGGCTCCGCTGAGGAGGTCGGGGGCGATGACGATGAAGCCTTGAGCGGCTAGCTCGTCGGCCATCTCTTTGGCCCAGTCGCTTAGGCCGAAGATCTCGTGGATGAGGATGACGACGGGGGCTTTGTCTTTGACCTCGGGGTAGACGACGAAGGCCTGGACGGTGCGGTTGCCGTGCTTGAGGGGGACGTACTCGTGGTGGCGGGGCGAGGCTTCGAGGCGGGTCTTGGCCCAGTCCTGCGCGTGGGCGGTGGCGGCGATGGGAGCGAGGAGCAGGGCGGCGAGGAGGGCGAGGGTGCGATGCAACGTTCTCTTCATGCGGAGGAGTTTAGTTGGACGGAGGACGGGCTGCAAGAGGCTGGTGATGAATTCGGGTTGGTTGGTGAGGTGGATGCAGCACTTTATACTTTGCGAATGAGCTTCGGCGGATGCCGGAAGAACGAGAGGACGAAGAACGATGGTTGAGATGCCGATGATTGCCAGAGGTACGGAAGAGCTTTATCTGCTGGCGGGGATGTCGAATCGGCATGGACTGGTAGCGGGGGCTACGGGCACGGGGAAGACGGTGACGTTGCAGGTGATGGCGGAGGCGTTCAGCTCGATTGGCGTGCCGGTGTTTGCGGCGGATGTGAAGGGTGATCTCTCGGGGATTGCGTTGCCGGGGGCGGGCTCGGCTAAGTTCGATGCGCGGGTGAAGGTGCTGGGGCTGGGGGATTGGACGTTTGCGGGATGTCCGGTGGTGTTCTGGGACGTGTTTGGGAAGGAAGGGCATCCGGTTCGGACGACGGTGAGCGAGATGGGGCCGCTGCTGTTGAGCAGGATTCTGAACCTGAACGATACGCAGACGGGCGTGTTGACGCTGGTCTTCAAGATTGCGGACGATCATGGGTTGCTGCTGCTGGATATGAAGGACATGCAGGCGATGTTGCAGCATGTGAGCGAGCACGCCAGGGAGTATCAAACGGAGTATGGGAATATTTCGGCGGCTAGTATTGGGGCGATTCAGAGGGGGCTGGTTGCGCTGGGGCAGCAGGGTGGGGATGAGTTCTTTGGCGAGCCCGCGCTGAATATTGAAGACCTGTTGCAGGTGGATGCGCAGGGTAAGGGGGTGGTGAATATTCTGGCGGCGGACCAGTTGTTGCAGTCGCCGCAGTTGTATGCGACGTTTCTGCTTTGGCTGATGAGTGAGCTGTTCGAAAAGCTGCCGGAGGTGGGAGACCAGGAGAAGCCTAAGCTGGTGTTCTTTTTTGATGAGGCTCATCTTTTGTTCAATGATTTGCCTTCGGTTTTGCAGAGTCGGATTGAACAGGTGGTGCGGTTGATTCGGTCGAAGGGCGTGGGAGTGTTCTTTGTTACGCAGAACCCGATTGATGTGCCGGACACGGTGTTGAGCCAGTTGGGCAACAGGGTGCAACACGCGCTACGGGCGTTTTCGCCGCGCGATCAGAAGGCAGTGAAGGCGGCGGCTCAGACGTTCCGGGTGAATCCGAAGCTGGATGTGGAGAGGGTGATTACGGAGCTGGGTGTGGGGGAGGCGCTGATCTCGTTTCTGGATGAGAAGGGGACTCCGGGAGTGGTAGAGCGGGCGATGGTGTGTCCGCCGCATAGCCAGATTGGGCCGATTACGCCGGAGCAGCG
>JAATEV010000044.1 GCA_015655585.1 Terriglobales bacterium
CGCGGCGGCACCATCGCCTACATGGCGCCCGAGCAGTTCGTCACCGGCCAGTCCAGCGTCCAGTCCGATATCTTCGCCCTCGGCCTCATCCTCTACGAGCTCGCCACCGGCCGCCACCCGTTCCACCGCCCGGACGCACCCGAGTTCCAGTCCATCCGCGCCATCCAGTTTGCCGAGCCGCCACCCATCCGCGAGATCAACCATAACCTCCCCGTAGAGCTCGAATCCGTCATCCTCCGCTGCCTCGAAAAGCAGCCCTCCGCGCGCTTTTCCTCCGCTGCCGAGGTCCGCGAGGCCCTCCGTACCATCATGATGGCCATGCAGTTAGACTCCGTGCTCCTCCCCGGCGACAACATCTCCCAGCGCCGCCTCCCCCTCGAAACCCCCGAGGAAGAAAAGCGCACCACCGGCATCCTCTCCATGCTCGCCGAGCGTTTCCGCGAGTCCGGCAACACCTCCGTAGGCAAGCAGCAGAACAGCATCGTCGTCCTGCCCTTCGTCAACTTCGGCCCCGCCGACGTAGCCCCCCTCTACGGCTACGCCCTCGCCGACGCCATCGCCGCCCGCCTCGCCCGTATGCCGTCGCTGGTCGTGCGCCCCTCCAGCTCCCTCATGTCGGTAGCCACCCACCAGCTCGATCCCCTGAGCGTCGGGAAAAAACTTTTAGTGAACTTTGTCCTCACCGGCAACTTCATGCGCTCGGAAAAAGGTTTCGACCTCAACTGGCAGCTCCTCGACGTCCCCAGCCAGAGCGTTCGCTCCGGCGGCTCCATCAACGTCGGCTCCTTCGACCTCGTCAGCGTCCAGTCCGAGATCTGCAACGAGGTCTTCAGCCATCTCCAGGGCTTCGGCGACCTTCAGCAGTCCTCCGGCGAAAACCCCAGCGCCTCCGACGACGACTCGCTCTCCGAAGACCTCTCCGAAGAGTACCTTCAGGCCCGCGCCGTCCTCTCCTCCTTCATGACCCGTACCGGCAGCCGCGACGACCTCGACCGCGCCCGCCAGCTCTTCGACTCCGTAGTCAAGCAGGACGAGAACTACGCTCCCGGCTGGTCCGGCCTCGGCATTACCCACCTCCAGTACGCTCGCCACGGCCTCGGCGGCCAGATGCACGTCCTCGAAGCCCGCCGCGCCTTCGACCGCGCTCTCGCCCTCGACCCCGGCTCCGTCGAAGCCAATCTTTACCGCGTCTACATGCTCCTCTCTCGCGGCGAAAAAGAGTCCGCCCGCCACGGCATCGAGCACCTCCTCCAGACCGCGGGCAACGACTGGAACGTCCGCCTCGTAGCCGGGCAGACCCTCCGCATCGACGGCATGTACGACGAGGCCCTCGACCAGTTCAACGCCTCCCTCCGCATGAACCCCGCCAACGCGGCCATGATCTACAACCACCGGGCTCGCGTCTACCAGTATCAAAACCAGTTGGAACTGGCCGCCGATGAGATCGAAAAAGGTCTCACCCTCGAACCCAAACAGCCCATGCTGAGAATCTCCCTCGGATACCAGCAGATGCGTACCGGCGACCTCCCCAAAGCCGTCGAGACGCTCGAAAACGTCATCCGCGACGAGAGCAGCCTCCGCATCGTCTTTCCCACCATCGCCCTCTGCTACGTCCAGCTAGGCGACCGCGAAAAAGCCGCTACCTTCATCGTCGACGAGACCCTATCCGCCGCCGAAGCCGACAGCGAGATGGCCTACCGCCTGGCCACCTACTTCGCCCTCGACGGCGACGAGTACGAAGCTCTCCACTGGCTCCGCCGAGCCATCTACTTAGGCAACGAGAACTACCCCTGGTTCAGCAAAAACCCAGCCTGGCGCAAACTGCAAGGCCAGGCCGACTTCGAGCGTATCCTCGAAGATTTAAAAAAGAGCTACCGCCGCAACCAGAAGAACTGGAAGCGCCTCTTAGCCCAGATCCGCGACTAATTCCCTTGCTCGAATTCTAGTTTTCGGTAGGTCGTTCCACCGAGTCGATGACCAGCACATGGGTGGTTGGTTTCTTCGGCTCAAGTTTCAATAAAAAAAAGCCGGGGGAAAATCCCCGGCCCAACGAAACAAATAACAAACCCGTTACTGGGCTCCGCCTATTCCTCCAACTTCATGCGAGGCCATCGTCGGAACCGGATGCAGCGGCGTCAAAACCATCGGCACTGTCAGGCAGAACGTCAGCGGAATGTCCTTTGCCAACTCGGCCTGACGGTCCTGCTTCAGCCATAGCACCGTGCTTACGCCCGCGCCAATTCCCGCGCCTACCAGCGCACCTACGCCGCCGCCAACCACCGCTCCCGTCACCGCGCCAGCTCCCGTAACGCCGCCTACCACAGCCAGAGTCTCCTTCGTGTGGTCCTTGCGCTTCAGAGTGCCCTCGTTCGTTACCTTGAATTCGCCGTCGCCCGCATTGACCACCTGGGCGTGAACCAGATAGCGCGTCCCATCCGGCAGCGTAATCTCCGTCGTCTCCAGGTGCAGAGCCGCCGCACCCGTAATTCTGCGTCCGCCATGCACCTCCGTCACGCGTCCTTCCAGAATGGAGCCCACCGGCAGCACGACGCGCCCCATTTGCTCTACCGACTCCATCAATTGGGCCGTAAACAGCGTCCCCTCTGCCGTAGTCTTCGTCGAGAGCGTCTGCATCACCGCCGTCTTCAGAAGGGTTCCCTCGCGCAACTCACCCTCGCGTTCCGGAACGCTTGTCACCACCATCGCGTCAGGATCATTCGCAATCGCCGCCGTCGCCGGTCCAGCCACCTTGGGTCCCGTATACGGAACATAAGCCCCGTACACCGTCTCCGCCGTCGGAGCAGGCTGCGCCGGAATCGCCGTTGGAGCAACTGCCGCGGGAGCTGGGGCAGCAATAGCGGGAGCAATAGGAGTGCCTGCCGCTGGTTTTACCCTCTGCTTCAGCGCAGGAGCGGCATCATCCGCCGTAATCGCCTTCGCGTCCGGGGTCGACACACCCGAGTACTGCGCAAACACAGGAGCGGCAACCAGCAAAAAAGCAGCAGCCGTAATTGGAGTCTTCATAGCAACACCTTTGCCGAGAGTTCGGCACTTCTATCAACCCCAGCTTAGAGTCTCTCCACTCGCCCTCGTCGCAAATTAGCTGGCAGGGAATCGACCCTGCTAATAAGCCCTCTGGCGCACAGCCGATTCACTCTCCCTTATCTCATTCCACCCATGCGCTTTGCTAAAATCCGACAGGTGAGCAACTCCGGCCCGGAACTCGTGCAGTCCATCTCTTTCGCAGGCGGGCGAGCCATCCCCGTCGATCGCCGCCCCAAACTCAACGAGCGCCTGCAGCATCGCATCGTTTCGCAACATTCCACCTCTTCCCCGATTCAGAACAGGAGCAACATGACCGAGATCGTCTCCATCCACGCCCGCGAAATCCTCGACTCCCGTGGCAATCCCACCGTCGAGGCCGACGTCATCCTCTCAGGTGGCGCCAAAGGCCGCGCCGCCGTCCCCAGCGGAGCCTCCACCGGAGAGCACGAGGCCGTCGAGCTCCGCGACGGAGACAAGGAGGTCTACATGGGCAAAGGCGTCCTCCAGGCTGTCGAGAACGTCGAGACCTCCCTCGCCCCTGAGCTTATCGGTATGGATGCCACCAACCAGCGCCTCATCGACGCCACGATGATCAACATCGACGGTACCGAGAACAAGGGTCGCCTCGGCGCCAACGCCATCCTCGCCGTCTCCATGGCCGTCGTCCGCGCCTCCGCCGAAGCCCTCAAGCTCCCGCTCTACCGCTACCTCGGCGGCGTCAACGCCTGTCTCCTCCCCACGCCCATGATGAACATCCTCAACGGCGGCTCCCACGCCGACTCCAACGTCGACTTCCAGGAGTTCATGGTCATGCCCGTCGGCGCCGAGACCTTCTCCGACGCCCTCCGC